>SZOV01000198.1 GCA_030263375.1 Deltaproteobacteria bacterium PRO3 | reverse complement strand
GCAGGGCGAAGGCGGCGTGGTGCCGGTCGATGGCATCCTCCTCAGTGCCCGCTGTCGCGTCGACGAGGCCTTGTTGACCGGCGAATCAGCCGCGCTGGAAAAGCGCCGCGGCGACGCTGGAAGGCGCCCTGCGCGCGGATCCGAAAAACCCGGAGGCCGTCCAAGCCCTGCGGCTGCGCCATCAAGCGCGGAACGCCCTGGGCGACGTGAAGGGAGCCTTGGAGGACATCAAGGCCGCCGCCGCCCGCGTTCCCTTCGACGTCCCCGGCGGCCTCGAGCCGCACCGCGAGGCCATGGAATACGAAAAGGGCCTGCGCGAGCGCCTGCGGGCCGTCGGCGCGGAGCGGAAGGACGCCGAGGTCGAGGCCGACTCGGCCGCGTTGGACGCCCTGACCCGGGAGGAGGCGGACCTGTACGAGGCCTTGGGCGACGCGGCCGAGGCCAAGGCGCTGCGGGAGCGCCTGGGCGAGAAGGGAGAGCGAATTCGACTGGAGGGTCTGCGGGGCGCCGTCGCGAAAGACGCGGCGGAAGGTCGGTTGGACGCGGGCGCGATCGCCGCCGCCGGGAGCCCCGGCGCGGGGCTTCGGCCCTTGGCGGAGTATGTTTCGCTCGTCGCGAAGGACGGCAAGGTCGAAATGAAGACCGGCGAGGCCTTTGCCAAGCTCGCGACGCCTCAGCAGCTGCAGGTGATGCGCGCCCTGCGCAGGGCGGCGGCCCGCTCGGAGCTGCTGGGAAAAATCGATCGCGGGGGCGATGCGACCAAGAAGGCCTTTTGGGAGGGTCGGCTTGCCGCCTTCGACGGCGACGCCAAGGCGGCCCACGGGCACTTTCGAAGGTTTTTGTCCGCGACGCGCGGCGCGTCCGACCCCGAGATCCGGGCGCTCCAGGCGGAGGCCTCCAAGTCGCTGCAAAAGCTGGAGGCCGAGGCCCGCGAGGAGACTCGGCGGGCGGTCGACGAGCTGCGGGCCCTGCTGGGCCCCGCGGTGCCAGCGGTCTTCCGCGACGCCGAAGGTAAGCTGGACCTCGCGAAGATCCCGCCCGGAGATTTTTCCCGTTTCAAAAAATGGCTGCTCGAGCAGTGCGCGATCGAGGGGCGCAAGCTCGCCCATTTGGCCGGGGAAGGCGGAAGGCTGATTTTGATCGGCATGGGCCAAGAGGGAACTGCGCAACGCGCCTCCGAGAGCGACTCCTGGCGGGCCGCCTTCGGGCACTTCGGGCAGGTGCTGGCTTCGGGAAGGTACGACCGACTGCTGCGCGTCGCCTACTCCGAGGTAGATCCCGAGGCCGCCGGGGCGACGGGGCCCTTCCTCCCGAACGGCGCGAAGGACGACCTGCGGTCCTTGACCCGCGACCTCGTGACGATCGGCCCGAATGCCTTCGCCGCCGCCCACCTCTCGAGCCGCGAAAGCAGACGCGCGTGGATCTGCTCCGAGCCGTCGCCCGGATCAAGGGGACGGAGACCGCCCACGGTCTGCATGCCGCCGAGATCTCCAAAAAAACCGCGACGGTCGACCTGATCCTCTTCGACGTCAACGTCTCCAACCTGCGGGTGGAGGACGGCGATATCGCCGAGGCCACGCGACGGGGCCTCGCCCTATTGGACGACATGGACGCCATCGAGTCGCAGGACGCCGCGCGCCGGGAAAAATACCTTTGGAAGCCCGAAGGGGTCCGGGTCCTGCCCGGCCACGCCGATGGCATGGAGGGCCGAAAGCTCGCGCCGGAGGAGATCCAAAAAATGGCGAAGCTCGTCGAGCGCGGCCGCGAGACCTCCGATCCCCTCGCGCAGCTGCGGGGCAAGCTGGCCGGCCTGTGGCTGCTTTGCGCCGACCAGGACGAGTGGCGGGAGGGCGGCGCCCTCGCCGCGCCGAGGCATCGCGTGCATTTGCTGAAAGGCGCCGAGCGCCTGATGGCGGAGCTCGATCGGGTCAGGACCCCCGAGCAGTTACGAGAGCTCAACCGCAAGCTCCAGGACCTGCTGAAACGGCCCTTGCCCGCGGCGGGCTCCGCGGCGACGCGGGCCTTGGACGGCGCCCTGCAGGACGCCGTCGGCATGAGCAGCGGCCTCGCCAAGGCGCCGCAGGACATGTTCGAGGGGATCTCCGCCGCCCACCGCGAGCCCTTCGACGCCCTGCTCAAAGCCTCGGACGAATGGGAGGCCGCCTTCGACATGGGCGAGGCGGTCACGCTGAAGCCCGAGGAGCCTGCGGCCGCCGACCCCAAGACGCGGGCCGCGGTGGAGCGCTTCATTCAAGGGCTGGACTCGGCGAAGCGCGGCCTCTGGCACGGCTACAAGCAGAAGCATTGGCTGTACCGCGGCCTCAGCACGGAGGGCGGCGGCGCCACGGACGCGGTTCCGGACATCCGCGCGGCCAACCGGGCGATCGACGGGCTGATC
>SZOV01000197.1 GCA_030263375.1 Deltaproteobacteria bacterium PRO3 | reverse complement strand
TCTTAAGACCCAGGGGGACAGGCAGGTTGTCCTTTCTCTTTCTCACTCGGATTCCCTTGTTTGTGACTTAATTTAGGCTCTTTTCAAGATACAAGGGGGTCCGGCCGTGTCCCGCTGGGACATATCGCCCCCGGCTAGGGGCGGACGCGGCAAAAGAAAAAAGCCGCATAAAGAAACAAAATGAACGCGAAGACTGACTGAGATAGGTTAGAAAGGCGCGTCCAAGGTGTCCGGCGGCACCAGCAAGGTAGGCCCCGGCGCATGGCGCAAGAGTTGGTGGGCGACCGACCCCATCCGCCGAGTCGGCGGCGCACTGCGCCCGCGAGTGGAGAGGATCAAGAGCGCCCCGGGCTCGGCGCGAAGCAAGGTCTCGACCTCCTCGGTGGCATGGCCGACGCGCAGCTCGCGGTCGACCTCGAGGCCTTGCAAGGGAAGCTCCGCGGCGAAGGCCTCGAAGGGCCCCTGCGCCATCTCCAAGATCTTCTCCTCGAGGCTGACGGATTCCAAGAGACTGCGCGGCGGCAAAAAGCGCGTCTCCGCGACATGCAACAGGACCACGGGCAGCGAGAGCCGGCGCGCCCAATCAAGCCCCACCAAGACCCCGCGGCGCGAGCGCGGCGAAAGATCCGTAGGCAGCACCACCTTGCGCAAGACGTCGACCCCCTCCCCCCGCTCCACCCAGACCGGGATCGGCGAGTGCGCCGCCAAGGTCTCGGTCAGGCTGCCGAGAAAGAATCGCTGCAGTGCGCTCTTGCCGTGGCCACCCAGGACGATCAGCCCGGCGCCGCGCTCGTTGGCCTCGGCGATCAGGTCGCGGTCCGGCACCCCCACCCGCAGTTCGGTCTCGACGGAGAGCTCCTCGCCGAGCACCTCGCGGGTAAACTCGCTCAAGCGCCGCGTCAGGCCCTCCTCCGTCTCGCCCAGCATCTCCAGCAGGGCGATGGGGTTGAGCGAGGCCTCATAGGGATGCTCTTTGAGGACGTGGACGACGGCCAGCGGGGCGCCCCAGACCCGCGCCAAGGCCCCGGCGCGCTTCAGGGCGCGGCGGCTAGGTTCGGAAAAATCGACTCCTACCAGGATGTTTTTCAGGACGGTCATGGGGGAATCATGACTCAGCTTTCGGCCCAAGAAAAGCGAAAGCTGCGTCAAAAATTTCCGGCCCCATTTTTGGGGGAAATTTTGACGCGGGCGACCGTCACCGCCCCCGGGGCCCATTGTGGCGCGGATTTGCCGGACGTAGAATGAAAGCGAAGGAGGAAATATGCGCCGACGATCCTTGACGCGGGCCATGCTGGCGGGCTTCGTCGCCACTCTGGCGATGACCTTTTTGGGATTCGCCGCCAGCCGGCTCGGGATGCCCTTTTTGAATTGGGCCAAGACCCTCGGACAGTCGACGGGCGGGGGGATGACCGGTTACTTCCTCTTCTTCGTCGGAGGGGTGCTGCTGGCGCTGGTCTATGTGGCTCTGTTCCACGAGCGGCACCCGGGCTCCTCCTGGAAGCGGGGCGTGTTTTTCGCCTTCGTGATGGGGCTCGCCACCGGGGCGGCTTTGG
>SZOV01000196.1 GCA_030263375.1 Deltaproteobacteria bacterium PRO3 | reverse complement strand
AGCCGGTCGAGGGCGGCGCCGAAGCGCGCGGCGGGATGGTAGCCGCCCTTGACCTTCAGGACGTATTCGCCCGCCTTGGCGAGCGGAAGGTTCTCCATCTTCGCGACCGCCCCGGGATTGGGGGCATTCTCGCCGCCGACGCGGACGCCGTCGGCGTCGAAGAGCTCGAGGCCCATGTGGACCTTTTCGCTGACCGGTCGGGCGCGGATCGTCACGGTGCCGGCGGGGAGTTGGACGCGATAGGTGTCGATCTCGTCGTTCGGATTGACGTAGCCCTTGTGGGTGCCCGGCTGGATCACCAAGGCGGTGTCCCGCGTGTCGCCCGCGTCCTGCTTGCTGCCTGCGTCGAAGAGCTCGGAGATCTCGACCTTGAAGCGGTGGTCCTTGTGCTGGTGGTCGTAGGAAGACCCGACCAGGACGTAATATTTGCCGCCGCCGTCCGTGGGCACCGGGAAGATAATCTGCTTGGCGTCGTTCTTCCCGCCGATGATCTCCTGATGGGCGATTTGCGTCTTTTGCGGGCTCTGCAGGCTGATCCCGGCGTAGGGGTTCAGATTTTCCTCATAAGTGTTGTCGGGATTGATGCGCACGCCCTTCTCGCCGGTCTCCAGCGAGACGACGATCTTCTGCCCCGGCTTCGCGTCGACGGAGAAATAATCGTATTGGTTCTGCTTTTGATGGTGGTTGAGGCGGAGGAGCTTGCCGACCGGGATGGGGACGGACGTCTCGTAGTTGTCGCCGCCGCGGATCTCCTCGCCGTAGACCGAGGAGCCCGCCTTCTGGATGACCAGGGACTCCTGAGTCAATTTCTGCAGGGTACCGGTCAGGCTGGCGGAGTCCTTGGCGTCGAAATACTGGCCTCCCGTGGCGCCGGCGATGGCCGCCAGCTGGTTCTTGGCGTTGGCGTCGACGTCGAAGCCGATCACGTTGATCTTGAGCTTGAAGCCCTTCGCGATCAGCGACTTCGCCACCGCGACCGGGTCGCCGCCGCAGCTCTCCTCGCCGTCGCTGACCAGGATGATGGTCTGGGCCTCGTCGGCGCCCATCACGAAGTCGTTGGCGGCCTGCTCGAGGGAATAGGCGATGGGCGTCTGGCCCAGCGGGGTGGCCGCGTTGACCACGCTTAAAAATTGCGGCTTGTTGATGGGGCCGAAGGGGATCACCAGCTCGGTGTCCTGGCAGCTCTTGGCCTTGTCCGCGGGGGGGACGCGGTGCGAGTAGAGGCGCAGCGCGACGATGGTGCCGTCGGGGATGCCCTGGACCATCGCGGTCAGGGACTTCTTCGCGGCGTCGATGCGCTTCTCGCCGCCGGAGAGGGCGTTCATCGAGCCGCTGACGTCGAGGATGTACTCGATGCGGGAGGCGGCGGAGGCCGTCGCGGCCGCCAGGGCCAGGCTTAAAATCGACAAGAAGGAAATGACGGATTTTTTCATAGGAATCCCCCCCTTTAGGGATGTCTCGTGACCGGGGAATCTAGCGAGAAGTTAAGGCGAAGGCCAGCGCTTTGTGGGCGAAGACTAGGGCCGGCAGCCGGGGGTTTGGCGGCAGAGGGCCTCGAGGTAGTCGACGATGCGGTTGCGGAAACCCTCGAGGTCCCAG
>SZOV01000195.1 GCA_030263375.1 Deltaproteobacteria bacterium PRO3 | reverse complement strand
CGTCTCAAGATCCTCGACTTCGGCCTTTCCTGGGAAGGCGAGCGGCGCGGCGCCGAGTCGGCGGCCGTGGGATCGCTGCCTTACACGCCGCCGGAGGCCTACATGGGGGACTTCGGTCCCAGCGGAGATCTCTTCGCGCTCGGCGCCGCTTTTTATCGCGCGCTGTCGGGACGCTTTCCCTACGAGAAGCCTCTGACGCCGCTGGGTCTGGAACGGGTCGCGCCGCCGCCTCCGCTGCGCGAGCTCAAGCCCGAAGTACCCGAATATCTATCCCAGGCGATCACGAGGCTGCTCGAGCTCTCGCCGCTGCGGCGCCCGGCCTCCGCGGCCTTGCTGCTCAAGTATCTGCGGCGCCAGGCGGGCGAAGACCTGCCGGGCGGCGAGGCGGAAGAGGACTTCGAGATCCCCAAGCTGCCCTTGGTCGGCCGCGAGGTCGAGATGGAACGGGCCCGCGCCGCGCTGCGGGACTCGACCGCGGAGCCGCGGCTGTGGACGTTGAGCGGGCCGACCGGCGTCGGGCGCAGCCGATTCTTGGAGGAGTGGCGCTGGGAGGCGGTGTTTCGCGGCTACCGTGTCGTGGAGATCGGCGCAAATGCAGGGGAGAACTGGCTCGCGCGCTTGCAGCGGGACTTAGGCATCGTCGCGGCGGAAGAGGCCGGAGACGATTGGTTCGCCGCGGCCGAGCGCTGCGCCCGCGCCCTGCGCGAGCGCCCGTCCTTGATGGTCTGCAGCGATCTCCACCGTTGGCCCGCCGCGCGTCGCGGGCGGCTGAAGGTGTTTTGGAGCCTGCTCCTCGCCGGGACCTCCGTTTTGAGAATCTTGGCGGAATACAACGACGAGCTGGTCACGGAGGCGGAGCTCCTCCCCGAAGGTTTCGCGGAGGCGGGACTCGGCCTGCGCCTCGCCTTGGGCGATCTGACGGAGGCGGCGACCCTGGATCTGCTCAAGCAGGCGAGCCTGGGGCGGGATTGGCCGCCGCAGGCCTTGCCAGGGGTCGCCCGGCAGTCCGGCGGCAGGCCGATGCTGGCGCTGGAAGGACTGCGGGCCCTGGCCGGCGCGGGCGGAAAGGTCGGGCGGGTTGCCGTGCCGGCGGATTTTTGCGCGGCGGCGCGCGCGAAGCGGAGTCTGCGAGCCTGCGAGAAATGGGCGAGCGGCTGGGCGCGGCCGGTTATGAGGCGGAAACGCTGTGGCTGGACCTCGCCCGGCACGGCCTGCTGGCGCCGCGCCCTCGGGAAGGCGATCGCTTGACCCTCGCGCACCCTTCCTTGGCCGGGGATTATCTCGCGGCCCTGCCGGAGGGCGTCCGACGGAAGGCGCACCGGCTTTGGCTGGAGGCTTTGCCGGAAGCGAGGGCGGTTTCCCGCCTGCACCACGCCTGGGCCTTGGGCGAGCGCGGAACGGCCGCCGCCGTCGGTATCGCCGCCTTGCGCGGCCTTGAGGCGCGCGGAGATTTAGAGGCGTTGTTGGTCTGGGCCGAGCGCCTGAAGACCTTGCGGGACCCCGCCTTGGATCGCCGCTGGCTGCACGTGCTGCGCGCGGTCGCCAACTACCGGCTGGGCCGCCATGAGGCGGCGCGGCGCGCCTACCGCGACTGGTTCGAGGCGGCCCGGGAGGCGGATCCGGACCTGGCCGAGGCGCGCTACCGATTCTACTTGGGTCTGGTTTTCTCCGCCGAGGGGAAGGGGGGCGAGGCGGAACGCGAGCTTAAGAAGGCGCTGCGCGCGGATCCGAAAAGAAATCCGGAAGCGGCCGTCTATCAGGCCCGCGCCCACAACCTGCTCGCCGCGCGGGCGGCGGAGCGGGGCGATGCATCCGCGGCGCGCCGCCACCTCGAGGCCGCGCAAGGACTGGCCGGCGGCGACCCGGCGATCTTGGGCGAGGTGGTGCAGCGCCTGGGGGCGCTTGCTCAGGCCGAGCTGCGCTTTGCCGAGGCGAGGCAATGCTTCGAGACTTCCCTGGCTCACTACGCCCGTGCCGGAAGTCCCCAGATGATCGCGATTGCCGAAAATTGTCTCGGCATGCTGGCGCGGGAGCGCGGCCAGCCCAGCGAGGCCCTTGAGGCCCTGGACCGAGCCTGCCGGGAGGCCCGGCACGGCGGCGAGCTTTTGCAGTGGGGCCGTTACGAGGGCAACCGCGCGCTCGCTTGCTTGGATACCGGTGACGCCGCCTCGGCCCTCGCGGCGCTGGCGCGCGCGGGTTCGGTGCTGCGCATCCTGGGCGGCGCGGCCGACCGGGCCTTGCTGGGGCTCGCCGTCGTGGACGTCGACCTTGCGCTCGGCCTCTGCGAGCGGGCGCTGCGCCGCCTCGCGGAGCTGGAGGCCTCGCCCGCCAGCCGCGAGGACCGGGCGCTTGCGCGGGCCCTGCGTCTCCATCGGGCGCAGGTATGGATCGAAGGGGGGAGAGAGGCCGAGGCCGAAGCTGTCTTGAAGGAATTATTGCGGGAACCGGGGGCGAGCCCCGCCGAGCGATGGCAGGCCCGCTTCCTGCTGTGGCGCGCCAGGTTCCGCCGCGGCGCCCTGCGGCAGGGGGAGATCGCCGCGGAGTTGGGAGAGTTGGCGACCCTCGAAGGGGAGTCCTTCGGCGCCTGGAGCCGCCTTTGGAGATACCTTTCGGCGCCGAAGCCGGAGTCGGTCGAGCCGTCCGACACCTTCCTGAACTGGTTGGGCGAAACGCCGTGGCCGGCCTGGCGCCGCGAGGCGGCCCGCGACGCGGCCCTGGCGGCGCGCCGTGCCGGCCGCGAGGCGGACGCGGCTCGGGCCGAGACT
>SZOV01000194.1 GCA_030263375.1 Deltaproteobacteria bacterium PRO3 | reverse complement strand
CGCCCGGCATCGCCTCGACGACCCCCTGGTTGAGGATGATCTCGACGCGGCGGTTCTTCGCCTTGCCTTCCTTGGTCTCGTTGTCGGCGACCGGGTTCGCGGGCCCGTAGCCGGCGTGCGCGATCCGCTCCTTGGCGACGCCCTCCTTGGCCAGGAAGTCGGCGACGGAGAGGGCGCGCTCGGACGAGAGCTTCATGTTCCAGTCCTGCTTGCCCGAGGCGTCGGTGTAGCCCTCGATCCGGGCGTTGAACTTCTTGAAGACGCCGAGGATCCCGGCGATCTTGGCGATCGAGATCTCGGAGTCGCGCTTCAGCGTGTACTTGTTCACGTCGAACAGGATGTCGCCCAGGTTGACGACGACTCCGCGGGCCGACTCGGTGATCGCCATGTTGGCGCCGACGGCGCCCTCGAGCGACTCCTTGAGGCTCTCGCGCTCCTTCTTCAGCTGGTCCACCTCGGCGGCGAGCCGGGCCTTCTCCTGCTCGGCCTTGGCGGCCTCGGCCTTCGCCCTCTCGGCCTCGGCCTTGGCGGCCGCCATCTCGCGCTGCTTGCGGGCCTCCTCGGCCTGGCGGCGGGCCACCTCGGCGGCGATCCGCTCCTCGAGCATCTTGTTGAACTTGGCCCGGATGGCGATGCTGTAGTTGTCGATGGCGCGCTGCGAGTAGTCGACGATCGTCTTCTTCGAGCCGCCCTTGCCGGACGCGGCGTTCGTGGCCTGCGCGAGCTGGGACTTGGCGGTCTGGACGGCCTTCTCGTCGGCCGTCTCGGCCTTCAGCTCGTCGGAGATCTCGGCCACCCTGCGGGCCTGCTGCAGCTCGATCGGCTCGCCGCCGGGCTTGTAGGACAGGTCGGCGATCGACGGGTTGCCGGGACGGACGACGCCCTCCATCGGGTAGGTGATGTCGAAGTCGAAGTCCCAGTTCTTGGCGGTCGTCTTCTCGTCCACCTTGCCGGACTGGAAGACGACGAGCTCGGTCGGGACGATGGCGCCGGGGAGGACCTCGGCGGTGACGATCAGCGCGAAGCTCTTCTTGCCCGTCCGGTACGTCGCCTCGCCGTTCTTCTTCTCGCGGACCGGCAGCTCGCCGAGGTTCTCCGGGCGCCCGTCACGGGTGACCGCCCAGATCGAGTAGGAAGTGATGTTGCCGGCGAACATGATGGCGGGCTCCATCGCCTTCCAGGCGACCTCGATCTCGCCCGCCGTCCCCTTGAAGCGGACGACGGCGTCGAGCGTCGCGGCCTTGGGGGCGATCGCGGTCCGCGTGAACGGGACCTCGACCTTCTTGTTGTCGGGGTAGGTGACGCCGACCAGCTTCAGCTCCGCGCCGGAGACCGGCGCGGCGGACAGGGCCAGCGCGATGGCGCCGGCCAGGAGGGAAAGGGGCTTCTTCATCGATCGTTCCTCCTCAGAGATGTGGTCCTTACGTATCGCCCCGAGTGGCCAGATGGGCCGCCGTCGCGGGCGGGAAGGTGGGCAACATCCTCCGTACGATTCTATTTCCACCTGGCGATCTCTGCCGGGCCCGGGGGGGCGAGACAGGCGGCGCCCGGACGGTCGAGTCGGTCGAAACGAGCGATTCTTGGGCTGTTGCTATCGGAATCCGGCAAGCCGATGCCGCTTCCCCTTCGGGGCAGCCGGTCGGCCTCGCGGGAGGCGCCCGGACGCGCTACAAAGGGCGCCGCAGCGAAAGGAGAACCCATGACACC
>SZOV01000193.1 GCA_030263375.1 Deltaproteobacteria bacterium PRO3 | reverse complement strand
CGTCTTTCAACTCGGCGACTTCCAGGACATGGCGCTGGGAGATGGGAAGGGACTTTAGCCCCATCTCGAGGACAATCTCCGGCAACCAAGTCTTGGGATGAGCCTTCAAGGAAAGTTTTCCAATTCCGTATTTAATAACGATCTCCCATACCGAGACGGCGCTCAAATGAATTTCTTCGCTTTCCTGAACTATCCTCAGCGCCCGCTTAGAAAGCCTCGCCTCCTCGCCAAAGATCATCCAAAGAAAGGTCGCGGTGTCCAGGAGGCATTTCATAGGCCAAATCCCGGCAGATCCCGGTCGGACAAGGGCTCGAAAAACGCGGCGGTGACCTTGCCCATGCCCTTGGCCAAACCCAGGCGACGGCGCTTGGGCGCCCGCCCCTTGGACAAGGGAACAATCTGAGCCACCGGCTTGCCGTTGCGGCAAAGCAGGACGGTTTCGCCCTCTTCCACCTTCAGCAAATATTTGGAAAGATGGGTCTTCGCCTCGTGAATATTCAACTTAGTCATACTTTTAAACTAAGCTCAAAAACGGGAACCGTCAAGAGTTATGCCCCGGCAAAGGACTTAGGGACGAACGGAACTGATTGAAACGTAGTGCTTGTCGAGCTTCGCCTTCCGCATGTTCAGGATCTCTTTCAGGAGATTCTTGTAGTCCTCTTCGTTCTTGACGATGTCGATCTCGGTGCAGTTGACCGTCAAGAGCGGGGTCTCGTCGTACTCGAAGAAAAACTGGTTATAGGCCTGGCAGAGCCGTTCGATGTACTCGCCGGAGATCGACTTCTCGTAGGCGATGCCGCGCTTCTTGATGCGCTCGCGCAGCGCCTCGACGCTGGCCTGGAGGAAGATCACCAGGTCGGGCTTGGGCACCTGCGCGTCGAGGACGCGGTAGAGCTTGTCGTAGAGGTTGATCTCCTCCTCGCTCAAGTTGAGCATGGCGAAGATGCGGTCCTTGGCGAAGATGTAGTCGGAGATCGTCGCCTGCTTGAAGAGATCCTGTTGCATCAAGACCTTCTGCTGCTGGTAGCGGGAGAGCAGGAAGAAGACCTGGGTCTGGAAGGCGAAGCCCTTCGGATCTTTGTAGAAAGAAGGCAGGAAGGGGTTTTCCTCGGCCTCCTCGAGGACGATGCGGCCCTTGAATTCTTCGGCGAGCAGCCGGGTCAGCGTCGTCTTGCCGACGCCGATGGGGCCTTCGACCGCGATGTAGCGCAGGGGCTTCACGGAAAAATCTTTAGTATGGGCGGGCTTAGCCTGTCCATCGCTTTTCGGCGGACTGGAGGCAGGGGGGCCTATTTCCATTGATAGATGGTGCCCGCGCTCACCCCGAGTTGGCGGGCCGCGGCGTAGGGGCTGTCGCCGTTGCGCTGCAGGGCCTCCGCGAAGACTTGGCGCTTGAGCGAGTCGAGGGTTTCGCCCTCCGGGTAGCTCCAGGGCTGGGCCGCCCACTCCGCCGCGCGCTCGGCCACGCGGTCTTCGCGCAGGCGCTGGTAGAGCTTGGAGGGCGCGCACCTCAGCGAGGCCGCGGCCCGCTTCACGTCCATGTCGAAGCGCTGCAGGGCCTTCGCGAGGATCAAGGTCTCGATCTCGCGCCAGGTCTTGCCGGGGAGGAAGGGCGAGTCGGCGCCGCCGGCCGGGAGTGCGGCCTCGGCTGCGGGCTTCGCCGGAAGTACGGACTTGTGTCCCCCGCCTTTGAGCTTCTCCTGCCAGGAGGCCGGCAGGTCCTGGCGGTGCAAGACGGCACCGCGCCGCAGGGCGGTCGCCACGCGCATC
>SZOV01000192.1 GCA_030263375.1 Deltaproteobacteria bacterium PRO3 | reverse complement strand
GACGCCCCTGAAGGGTTCGGGCTTGGGTGCCCGCCTGCGCAGCCTGGCGCGGCTGCCGAAGGCCTACCGGCAGTCGAAAAAAATCCTGCGCGAGTTCCGGCCCGACGTCGTGGTCGGAATCGGCGGCTACGCCAGCGGGCCCATGACCCTGGCCGCGCATTTTTCCAAGATTCCCACCGCGATCATCGAGCAGAATTCCATCCCGGGCTTCACCAATCGGAAGCTCGCCCGCTTCGCCGACCGGATCTTCATCGCCTTCACGAAGGCGCGGGAGTTCTTCGACCCGGCGAAGACGCGGCTTACCGGCAACCCGACGCGGCGCTTCCCCGCGCCGGCCGAGCGTAGCCCGGGCGAACGCTTCTGTCTCTTCGTCCTGGGCGGCTCGCAGGGCGCCCACGCCTTGAACGAGGCGATGATCCAGGCCGCTCCCACGTTGGCCGAGCGGGCCCAACGCTTACACATCGTCCACCAAACCGGCGCCCAGGACGAGGCCATCGTCGCCGCGGCCTACCGCGCGGCGGGGCTCTCCGCGGAGGTCTTTTCCTTTTCCCAACAGCTCGGGCCCTATTACGCCAAGGCCGACCTGATGCTGTGCCGGGCGGGGGCCGGGACGATCACGGAGTTGCAGAACCTCGGCCTGCCCGCCATCCTCGTGCCCTATCCCTTCGCCGCCGACGACCACCAACGCTACAACGCCGAGGAGATGGTGGCCTCGGGCGCGGCCGAGATGATCCTCAACCGAGAACTCCAAGGCACGCGGGTCGCCGAACGCCTGGCCTTCTACCTGGACCACCCCGAGGCGCTGGAAAAGATGCGCCGGGCGGCGCGGGGCCTGGCCAAGCCCGAGGCCGCCCAAGAGGTCTTGGCGGAGTGCCTCGAACTCGCGGCGCGACCCGCGACGGTCTCCGGTTAAATTATTACAACTAATTGAAATTATTAAGAAAAATATTACTCTGTCCCGACCGCAATTCTTATAGTAGCATTTTGTTACCATGCCCTCTCTCCCCCCGCCATGGACCGAGGCCCGACTCCTGCAAGACCGGCGCGGCGTCGAGACCTGGGAAGCCCTGCGTGCAAACCGGCGCTGTCTGGTCAAGGCCCATCGCAATCCCGAGACCGTCTTTCAACGCGAGTTCGAATTCCTCTCCGGCATCGAGCACCCCGGCCTCCCGCGACCGCTGCACTATGAGCGCGCGGCGGGTCTCGAGCTCTACGCCCGGGAATTTCTGGAGGCCGAGCCGCTGGAAAGTTTTTTCGGCAAGCTCCCGGCCTCGCGCATCGCCCAAATTCTCGCGCAGTCGCTCCGCGCCCTCGCCGCTCTCCACTTCCGCGGCTTCGCCCACGGCGACTTAAGCGGAGGCAACATCCTGCTGCACCCAGAACGCGGCGCCGTGCTGATCGACTTCGAATTCCTCGCGCTGCGCCACAAGTCCGGCTCCGGCATCCGGGGCACGCCGCGTTGCATGGCCCCGGAGCTGTTTTGGGGCCGGGCCCCGACGATTCAAACGGATCTCTACGCGGTCGGCTGCATCCTCTACGGGCTGCTCAGCGGCCATTACCCCTTCCTGGCCGGCGACTTCGAAGCGCTGCTCCAACAACACGCCCTGGAAACGCCGCCCAATCCCTGCATGGGGCGTCCCGAGCTGCCCGGCGCCCTGGGCCTGATCGCGCTGCGACTGCTGGCCAAGGAGCCGGCGCAGCGCTTCGCCGACGCCAACGAGGCCGTGACCGCGCTCAACCGCGCGCTCGGCCTGCGCGAGGCCCTCGAGCCCGCTCCTTCGGTGCTGGCGCCGCAGGAGCGGCTGCGGGCCGAGCGGGCCTATTCCCACGAGCTCGAGGCCTTGCGATTCC
>SZOV01000191.1 GCA_030263375.1 Deltaproteobacteria bacterium PRO3 | reverse complement strand
AGCTGCAGAAGGCCCAGGGCCCGCGCCGCGCCGCCTTGGCCAAGCGGCTCGAGGGCCTCGTCGCCGAGGCGGGCCGGCTGGTCGTGAAGGAGGAATTCTCCAAGATCTACTTGCGTAACGGCGGCGCCGACCTCAACGCCACCACCAGCCAGGACCTGACCAGCTATTTCGTCCAGCTCCCCAACACCAAGCTGCGCCTCTGGGCCTACCTCGAGTCCAGCCGGCTGCGCGACCCGGTGTTCCGCGAATTCTACACCGAACGCGACGTCGTCCAAGAGGAACGCCGCACCCGCATCGACGACTCGCCCTTCGGCAAGCTCTACGAGGCGCTGATGGCCCTGGCCTTCGAGACCAGCCCCTATCGCCGGCCCACCATCGGCTATCCCGCCGACCTGCAGAGGCTGAGCGCCAGCGACCTCAAGGCCTTCTATAAGAAGTATTACGTCCCCGGAAACATGGTGGGGACCTTGGTGGGCGACATCGACCCCGACGAGGCGGCCAAGATCCTCGAGGAATATTTCGGCAAGATCCCGGCGGGGCCCGCGCCGCCCAAGGTCGAGGTCCGCGAACCCGAACCGCAACAGGAGAAGCGCGTCGAGGTCCCCTTCGATGCCTCGCCGGCCCTGATGGCGGGCTACCTCAAGCCCACCATGCCGCACCCTGACGACTACGTCTTCGACATCCTGGATCAGGTGCTCTGCGAGGGGCGCACCAGCCGCCTTTACAAGCGCCTCGTCGTCCAAGACCGGCTGGTCCAGAACGTCGCCTGCAGCGCCTCCTCCCCGGGCAGCCGCCTGGACAACCTCTTCTTCATCTATGCCTCCATCCTCCCCGGGCACGTCGCCGACGAGGTCCTGAAGGCGGTGGACGACGAGCTCGGCAAGATTCTACGGGAGGGCGTCGGTTCGGAGGAATTGAAGAAGGCCAAAAAGAACCTGCTCGCGGCCTGGAACTACGAGATGCAGAGCAACGACGAGGCTGCCCAGCTGCTCAGCTACTTCGAGGCCCTGGCCGGCGGTTGGCGCTACGTCTTGGAGCATCCGAAGCGGATTCAGGCGGTGAGCTCCCAAGACCTGCAGCGCGTGACCCGGCAGTACCTCAAGCCCGAACGGCGCCGCACCGCGGTCCTGAAACCGACCAAGAAATCATGAAACCTATTTATCGCCATTTTGCTTTATCCATCCTTTTTTTAACGGCTTTTTCGGGGGCCCTACGGGCGGCGGAGTCCGGTTGGACCGCCCTCGAAAAGACCCCCCTGCCCGAGATCCACGTCCCGAAGATCGACCGGCTCACCCTGGGCAACGGCCTCCAGCTCTTGATGCTGCAGGACCACGAGCTGCCGGTGGTGCGGGGCTTCCTCTACGTGCGCACCGGGGCCCTCTACGACCCGCCCGGCAAGCTGGGCCTGGCCGCGATGACCGGCAAGCTGCTCCGGGAGGGCGGCACCCTGAAGCGACCGCCCGAGCGCTTCGAGGCCGAGCTCGCCGCGGTCGGCGCCGACATCGAATCGGACATCTCGCGGGAATTTGGCGCCATCGGCTTCAAGTGCCTGAAGGAGGACCTGCCGAAGGTCCTGGAGCTGCTCTTCGAGATGCTCCGCGAGCCGGCCTTCGACGCCAAGAAGCTCGAGCTGGTGCGCCTGCAGATGCTCGAGCAGCTGCGTCGGCAGAACGACGACCCCGGCAAGATCGCGGTGCGCGAGTTTCCCAAGCTGCTCTACGGCAAGGACAGCGTTTGGGCCAGGACCCCGACGCCGGAGATGTTGAAGTCCCTCACCCGGGACGACGTGCTCGACTTTTATAAAAAATATTTCTTTCCCGACCGCATCATCCTCGCCGTCTCGGGGGATTTTTCGAAACAGGCCCTCGTGAAGCGGGTCGAGGCCTTGACGAAGGATTGGCC
>SZOV01000190.1 GCA_030263375.1 Deltaproteobacteria bacterium PRO3 | reverse complement strand
CACGCCGACCGGCTTGCCGCCCTCGTAGCGCACCGTCACCTGGCTCTTCGAGTCGGGGCCGAGCTTCGCCGCGTCTCCGCTCTTGGTCTTGCGTGCGCGCGCCAGGTCTTCGAGGATCTTGTGCGCGTAATAGATCGGCGCCGGCATCAGCTCCGGCGTCTCGCGGCAGGCATAGCCGAACATGATGCCTTGGTCGCCCGCGCCTTCCTCCTGGTTGGCCGGCTGCTTGGCATCGACGCCCTGCGCGATGTCGGCCGACTGACCGTGCAGCAGCACCTCGATGTTGCAGTTCGCCCAGTGGAAGCCCGCCTGCTCGTAGCCGATGTCGCGGATGGCCGTGCGCGCAATGTCCTCGATCCGGGCCACGGTGACCGAGCGCGGGCCGCGGTACTCGCCGGCGATGACGACGCGGTTGGTGGTCGCCAGCGTCTCGCAGGCGGCGCGGATGCTCCACGGATCGAGCCCCTCTGCGATGCCGTCGCGGAAGAACGCGTCCACCACCTCGTCCGAAATGCGGTCGCAGACCTTGTCCGGGTGCCCTTCGGAAACGGATTCGCTCGTGAACAAAAATGACTGGCGTGCCACCCTGATCCCCTTGATCTCGTTCTTGCCTGCGCCGATCCTTGAAAACGAGGGCCGGGAGAGAAATGGAAAAGCCACTCGACCGTCCCCGCAGAAACCGCGGGTGTCTTGCCGGTTTTACCGGGTTCGGTCAAGCGCCGGGGCCTGAAAAGCTTAGAACTCCAGCGTCGAAGCGACGCGCCGTGCGTCGGGCCGGCCTTCAGGCGCGGGAATCGCGGGGACGCGCAGGCGTCTCACTCGATCGTCTCGTCTCCGCCGAGCGTGCGGACGAGTTCCACCACGGATCGCCTCACGCGCGGATCCGCAATTTTTACAAAGGCCTTGTTGAGCTCGAGACCTTCGCGCGTCGAAAGAAAGTCGATCACGTATGTTTCAGTCGGCCGTTCCGCAAAGCCTGGTGCCGACGGAGTATCGACGAGATCGGCCGGAGCCTCGTCATAAAAAAATTGGACGGGCACACCGAGAACGCGCGACAAATCAAACAATCGACTTGCCCCGATCCGATTCACGCCTTTTTCATATTTCTGGACTTGCTGAAAAGTCAGCCCCAGATGCTCGCCGAGCTTTTCCTGGCTCATGCCGAGGAGCATGCGGCGAAGGCGCACACGCATCCCCACGTGCGCATCGATCGGGTTCGGCTTACGAGAGCTGCGCTCGCTGTCGACGTCGTCGTCGATTGCGTCCTCTTTAGACATCAGATTGGTTACTCCCTGCCCCGTCGAGAACCCGTCGGTCGTCTCTGCCTATGGAAGTCAGGGCCCGGGGTCAATAATTTACCCGCATGAAACAAGTTTTACGCCATATTCAAAATTGAGATGTTGGGCAGACCACAACCGAAGAGGGTACGCCGTGTAATAACGCGTACCCGTCACCCCTTGATCTGGAGGGCGTCAGCGAGACCGATCGCGACGGTGGAAAAAAGAAAGTGTAGCGGCGACGAATAGTCCCAGAACCAAAAAAATTACATCACCCAGGACTGCGTATGGCGGGCGAGAATGCGCCGCGGGCAAAATCGAGTCGAGAGATCCTCTTACATTTATCCCGAGCATAACTAGGACCCGTCCACTGGAATCGACAACGGCCGAGATCCCGTTGTTGGCCGCGCGCAGAAGCGGCAGACCTTCCTCGACGGCTCTCACGCGCGCCTGGTGGAAATGCTGACGCGGCCCGGTGGTGTTTCCGAACCAGCCATCGTTGGTGACGTTTACCAACACGCCGGGGCGAGCCGCGCTTGCGGCCCCCACGCCAGGAAAGATGGCCTCGTAGCAGATCAGCCCGCCAACGGACGGCAACCCCGGCACGGCGAGCAGCGGTCGCGGCGTCGCGCCTTCGGTGAACCCGCCCCTGAGCCGGGTGAGCTGCTGAAGCCCGAT
>SZOV01000189.1 GCA_030263375.1 Deltaproteobacteria bacterium PRO3 | reverse complement strand
GGTTGGGATCCTGCAGGCCCGCGCGGGCGCGGCGCACGGCGTTGGCGACCTTCTGCAGGGCCTCGTCCTGGCCGACGACGCGCTGTCGCAGGCGGTCTTCCATGTGCAAGAGCTTTTCCACCTCGCCCTCGAGCATTTTGGAGACCGGGATGCCGGTCCACTTGGCGACGACCTCGGCGACGTCCTCGGCGTCGACCTCTTCTTTGAGCATCTTCTGCTCTTTCTGCAGCTCGGCGAGCTGGGCGTTGAGCGCGGCCAATTCCTTCTCGAGGCCAGGCAACTGGCCGTATTTCAGCTCGGCGGCGCGGTTGAGGTCGCCGGCGCGCTCGGCGCGCTCGGTCTCGATCCGAACCTGCTCAATCTTTTCCTTGGCCTGGCGGATCTTGTGGATGGCCTCCTTCTCGTTCTTCCAGTGGGCCTTCAGCTTGGCGCTCTTCTCGCGGAGCGCGGCCAAGTCTGCTTGCAGCTTTTGCAACCGCTCTTGGGAGGCCGGATCCTTTTCCTTTTTAAGCGCCTGTTCCTCGATCTGAAACTGCAGGACCTTGCGCTCGATCTCGTCGATCTCGACGGGCAGGCTGTCGATCTCCATGCGCAGGCGGCTGGCGGCCTCGTCGATCAGGTCGATGGCCTTGTCGGGCAGGAAGCGGTCGGTGATGTAGCGGTGCGAGAGGGTCGCGGCGGCCACCAGGGCGCTGTCCTGGATGCGCACGCCGTGGTGGACCTCGTAGCGCTCTTTGAGGCCGCGCAGGATGGCGATGGTGTCCTCGACGCTGGGCTCGCCCGCGAAGACGGGCTGGAAACGCCGCTCCAGGGCCGGGTCTTTCTCGATGTGCTTGCGGTACTCGTCGAGCGTCGTCGCGCCCACGCAGCGCAGCTCGCCGCGGGCCAGGGCCGGCTTGAGCATGTTGGAGGCGTCCATCGCCCCCTCCGCCGCGCCGGCGCCGACCAGGGTGTGCAGCTCGTCGATGAAGAGGATGATCTCGCCCTCGGACTCGACCACCTCTTTGAGCAGGGCCTTGAGCCGGTCCTCGAACTCGCCGCGGTATTTGGTGCCGGCCAGCAGGCCGCCCAGATCGAGGGCGACCAGGGTCTTGTCGCGCAGGCTCTCGGGGACGTCGCCGTTGACGATGCGCTGGGCGAGACCCTCGACGATGGCGGTCTTGCCGACGCCGGGCTCGCCGATCAGGACGGGGTTGTTCTTGGTGCGGCGGGACAAGACCTGCATGACGCGGCGGATCTCGTCGTCGCGGCCGATCACGGGGTCGAGCTTGCCGCGGCGCGCGAGGTCGGTCAGGTCGCGGGAATAGCGCTTGAGGGCCTGGTACTTGGCCTCGGGGTTTTGGTCGGTGACGCGGTGGGAGCCGCGGATCTCCAGCAAGACCTTGAGCAGGGCGTCGCGCTTCACGCCCTGCGAGGCGAGCAGGCGCTGGGCCGAGCTGCCCGACGTGTCGACGATGGCCAGCAGGAGGTGCTCGGTGCTGACGAATTCGTCTTTCAGCTTGGTCGCCTCCTGATGGGCACTCTCGAGGACTTTTTTCAAGTTTTGCGAAAGGTATTCTCCCGAGGAGCCGCTGACCTTCGGAAATTTTTCGATGTCCTTGAGCAGGGCCTCGCGAAAGGGCCCGAGATGGACCCCCAGGCGCTGGAGGATGGGCTTGACCAGCCCCTCGTCCTGATCGACCAGGGCGAGCAGGAGATGGTCGGGCTCGACCTGTTGGTTGCCGTGCTCCGCGGCCCGGTGCTGGGCCTCGAGGACGGCTTCTTGGGCTTTGAGGGTGAATTTATCCAGTCTCATGGGTCGTTAGCATTAATTGGGGACTCTATTCCGACGAGTCAAGCCCCGCCGTGTTATATTAGCGAAATTTCATCGGAAGTTAAAAGCAATCATTACGGCGTAAATTTCGATTTCAAAGGACATTTTCCAATTTGCGGCGACCGGCTGGAAATCGGAATACTCCCCGGAATACTACAGCCCGGTCGGGCTACTCGCGAAAAAAAAGCTGGTTCGCACGAAAATTTAGGGTCTTCCTTCGTCAGCCCCTAAATTTTGTGCTCTCTCAGCTTTTTTTCCGCTCCTACGCCCTCCCTCCTG
>SZOV01000188.1 GCA_030263375.1 Deltaproteobacteria bacterium PRO3 | reverse complement strand
CGCATCGCCCAGGAGCTGAAATACCGCTTCCAGATGGAGCGGGTCCGGGCGGCCGCGCCTCCGCGCGAAGACTGCGATCTCTGGATCGGGGAGGCCGACCCCGCCGCGGCGCCTTGGCAAGATCCCAAGGCGCCCGCCATTCTGGTCCTGACGGCGGGGCCGGAGCGCGCGGGCGAGCTGGAGCGGGCCCTGATGGAGGAGGGCTGGAGGGTGAGCCTCCTTCCGGTGCCGCCCTTCACGCGCGGCGAGCTGGAGGCCTTCTTCCGCGAGCTGAGCGGCCTCGACAAGGTGCCGGAGAATTTCCTGGCGCGCCTCTGGGAGCGCAGCCGCGGCAACCCGCAGCTGGCGGTCTCGCTGCTGGAGGGCCTCGCGCGTCCGCAGCGCTGGGTCGACGCCCACGGCCGTTGGAACCTCGCGGCCTTCGCGGAGGCGGACCTCGATTTCGAGAGCGCCCCGCTGGATCTGGCGGAGATCGACTCGGTCCTGGCGGCCCTCCCGGCGGAGGATCATGCGGGGCGCGCCGAGTTGTCCCTGCGCCGCGCCGAGGAGCTGCTCAAGACGAAGCGCGGCGAGGAGGCCGAAGCAGCCCTTTGCCGGGCCGAGGCCGAGGCGCGGGAGGTGGCCGACCTGGGCCGAAAACTCCGCCTGCGCGCCGCCATCTACGAGCGCCGCGGCCTGCAAAAGATCAACGCCCACCGCCACGAAGAGGCCCGAGCCTGCGTCGAGCGGGCCCTGGCCCTGCTCGAGGAGGGCGGCGGGGAGGACGAGGCCCGGACGATCCGCGCGCAGAACTACCGCGCCTGGCTGCTCTGTCAGGAGGGGAAGCTGGACGCGGCGATCGAGCTCTTCGAGGCCATGCAGCGGCGCTGGGCGACCCTGCCCCCCGCCGAGCAGGAGAAGGTCCGCAACCAGGACTTGGGTTCGGCCTATCTGATGAAGGGCGACGCCGCGCGGGCGGTGGGCGCGCTGCGCGAGATCCTGCCCTTCTACGAGCGCGTCGGCGACACCCAGGCCCTGATGCGCGTGCATTACAATCTCGGCGAGGCGTATTTGTTGGCGAAGGACTACGCGGCGGCGATCGAGAGCTTCCAGCGCGGCTCCGAGCTGATGCGCCTGCACCGGAATTTCGAGTTTCTGCTCCGCGCCTACAACGGCCTGGGCAAGGCGCGGCACCTGCGCGGCGAGTGGGAGCCGGCCCTGGCCGACTACGGCCGCGGCCTCGAGCTGGCGAATTACCTCGAGGATTATCCGAGCGCCGCCGCCCTGGCCCAGAACATCGGCTCGATCCAGGCCGAGCGCGGCGACTTCGCGGCGGCGCGCGACAACTTCGAGCTGGCCCTCAAGCTGCTGGGCAAGCTGCCCGAGAAAAAGGCCTATGAGAAATACCTCGAGGCCCGGGCCTTGGTCGAGCTGGGGGACCTATTCCGCCGCGAGGGGCGTTTCGCCGAGGCCGAGCTGCACGCGCGCGACGCCGACCGCATGGCCGCACGGGAGCCTTCGCTGGGGCAGTTCCGCTTTTGGACCCTGCTGACCCGCGCCGAGATCGCCCGCGACGAGGGCGACCGCGTGCGGCTGCAGGACGTCTTGGCCGAGCTGCTCCCGCTCGCCGACGACGAGGAGAAACAGGCGCGCTGCGCCGCAATTCAGGAGGGAATGATGAAAGCACCCGACGAAAAGAAAACGGCCCCCGAGGCGGGGGAGGGGAATTCCACCCGCGTCGAGCGCTTCGACCCCGAGGACTCGCTGCTCGCCGCCGAGCGCCGCATCGGCGAGGAGCGCGACCCCGAGGCCCTGCGCCGCCTGATTCGCGAGCTGCAAGGCCGCCTCGACCGCAGCGAGCAGGAGCTGGCGCAGGCCCGCGAGGCGGCCGTCGAGTCCAGCGTGCTCCGGCGCTTCGCCGAGATGGATTTTTTAAGCCGCAACAAGGAGATGCAGGAGCTGTTCCGGATGGTGGAGCGGGTCCGCGACACCGACCTCTCGGTGGTGCTACACGGTGAGTCGGGCACCGGCAAGGAGCTGCTCGCCCGCTCGCTGCACGAGCGCTCGCGCCGCCAGCGGGGGCCCTTCATTGCACTCAATTGCGCCGCGCTCCCCGCCAACCTGGTCGAGGCCGAGCTCTTCGGCTACAAGGCGGGCGCCTT
>SZOV01000187.1 GCA_030263375.1 Deltaproteobacteria bacterium PRO3 | reverse complement strand
GCAGGTCGACACCACCAACATCCTGTTCATCTGCGGCGGCGCCTTCGCCGGCCTGGAGAAGATCATCTCCAACCGTCTGGAAGGCAAGTCCATCGGTTTTGGCGCCAAGGTCGCCGATCCCGACGACCGGCGGACCGGCGAGGTGCTGCAACACGTGGAGCCGGAGGATCTGCTCAAATTCGGCCTCATTCCCGAATTCATCGGCCGCCTGCCGGTGATCGCCACCTTGAATGATCTCGATGTCGAGGCGTTGGTCGATATCCTGTCGAAGCCGAAGAACGCCCTGGTCAAACAGTACCAGCGGCTGTTCGACATGGAAAACGTCAAGCTCACGTTCTCTGACGAGGCCTTGAAGGCATTGGCCAAACGGGCGATCCAGCGCAAGACCGGGGCCCGCGGCCTGCGCTCCATCATGGAAGACATCCTTTTGGACACCATGTTCGAACTGCCGTCCCTGGAAGGGGTCGAGGAGGTGGTGGTCAATGTCGAGGTGGTGGAAGGCCGCGCCCGTCCGCTCTTTATCTATGCCGAACGCCGCAGCGATGTCGGCGCCGGCGGGGCCTGAAAATCTGCTTAATTTCTGTGGGTTGGCGGTAATGCCTTGAAGGTGGGGCCAAGAGTCTCTATCTCATAGGCAGCATCACAGTAAAGGTCGATCCGCCTCAGGATGAGCCGCAGGCGCGGCGGTCTGGGAGCCAAACGGCCGAAGGTAGAGTGTCAGATGACCACCCTCTTTCCAGTTCTTCCCTTGCGCGACATTGTGGTTTTCCCGCACATGATCGTGCCGCTGTTCGTCGGCCGCGAGAAGTCGGTCAAGGCGCTGGAGGATGTCACCGGCAGCGACAAGCGTATTTTGCTGGTGGCGCAAAAGAACGCCAATCAGGACAATCCGGAAACCCAGGACATCTACCTGGTGGGTACCGTCGCCACGGTATTGCAGTTACTGAAATTGCCTGATGGCACCGTCAAGGTGCTGGTGGAAGGCAATGAGCGGGCGCGCATCGTGCGCTTTACCGACAGGGCGGAATTCTTCGAGGCCGAGGCCGAGATCATTCCCGATGTGCTGACCGAGGAGAAGGAGCTGCGTGGGCTGGCCCGCTCGGTAGCCACGGAATTTGAGCAATACGTCAAGCTCAACAAGAAAATTCCGCCGGAAGTTCTGGCCAACATTAATCAAATCGAGGACCCGAGCAAGCTCGCCGACACCATCGGTTCGCATCTGGCGTTGAAAATCGCCGATAAGCAAGAACTGTTGGAGATGGCCAATATCGCGCAGCGGCTGGAGCGGGTCTATAACCTGATGGAGGAGGAGATCAGCGTCCTCCAGGTGGAGCGCCGCATCCGCGGCCGCGTCAAGCGGCAAATGGAAAAGACGCAGCGCGAGTATTACCTGAACGAGCAGTTAAAGGCGATCCAGAAAGAGCTGGGCGAGGCCGAGGACGGCCGCGACGAGCTCGCTGAGCTTGAGGACCGCATCAAGAAGACCAAACTGACCAAGGAAGCCCGCGAAAAAGCCATGGGCGAGCTGAAAAAGCTGCGCAGCATGAGCCCGATGGCGGCCGAAGCGACGGTGGTCAGGAATTACCTGGAATGGATGCTGTCCATCCCGTGGAGCAAAAACACCAAGATCAAGAAGGATTTAAAACTCGCCGAAAAGGTCTTGAACGAAGATCATTACGGCTTGGATAAGGTCAAGGAGCGCATCCTTGAATACCTCGCCGTGCAGCAGCGCACCGGCTCCACCAAAGGGCCGATTTTGTGCCTCGTCGGCCCGCCCGGCGTCGGCAAGACCTCGCTCGGCAAATCGATTGCCCGCGCCACGGGACGAAACTTCATCCGCATCTCGCTGGGCGGCGTGCGCGACGAAGCGGAAATTCGCGGCCACCGCCGCACCTATATCGGCTCGATGCCCGGCAAGATCATCCAATCGATGAAAAAAGCCGGATCGTCCAACCCGCTGTTCCTCCTCGACGAGGTGGACAAGATGGGTGCTGATTTTCGCGGCGATCCGTCCTCAGCGCTCCTTGAAGTGCTGGACCCGGAACAGAACGCCAAGTTCAACGACCATTATCTGGAGGTCGATTACGACCTGTCGGGCGTGATGTTCGTCACCACCGCCAACACCCTCAACATGCCGCAGCCGCTGCTCGACCGCATGGAGATCATT
>SZOV01000186.1 GCA_030263375.1 Deltaproteobacteria bacterium PRO3 | reverse complement strand
GATTCCGAATCCCGACGCCTCGCCTTCCGCCGAGTTCGGCGGACGAGGCGCGCCGACACGAGATTGGCGATCCAAGGCCGCCTCCATCGCGGCATAGGGCCGGCCCAAGATCTGGGCGTTCAAGCGCCCGGCGACGTGGAATTGCAGCAGCATAGCGAGGGAGGCGGTCAGGGTGTGGGAGGCGGGTTGCGGGGGGCGCAGGCCGAAGGCAGTTTCCATGCCATGCCCCAGGTAAATGCCGCCGAGGGTGGCGGATTGACGCAACAAGGCCTCATGCCAAACCTGTAGGGGCCGTCCGCGAAGGGCCCCGACGGACGCCGCGCCCAAGCCATGGGCGATTTTTAAAGCGCCCAACACCAGATAGCTCGAAGCCACGTCCCTACCCAGCGCCGCCCGACCCCAATCCTGCCCTCGCCCCAAGGCCTCCGCGCCGAGTCGGGTCCCCAGGGTGAAGGCCGGGGCCTCCACTGCGAAACCCGCGACCGAGGCTAGGGCCCGCGCCCCGAAGCCGCGCGTCAGGGCTGACGTAATCGGCGCGGCCAAAAGACGCGACAGGGTCATCGCCCGCGTCAGCGAAAAGACGCCGGAGGCGAGTCCCATGCCGAAGAGCAGCGCGGGATCGGAGGCCTGCCGGGCGAGGCCGCGCAGCAGGAATTCGGCGCGGGCGCCCGTCGTGCCGCCGCCTTGCAAGACCGCGAGGCGTTCGTGGGCGAGCCTGCCTTCGGTACCTGCGTGTCCGGCGGCGATTTGATAGAGTTGCAGGGCGAAGGAAATTCGGGCCGCGTCTCCGGATCTCTCCAAACGTCCGGCCAAGGAAGCCAGGCCCGCGGCGAGCAAGCCGGGGTCGCTCTCGGCGAGCAGGGCTTGGGCCTCGCGAAGTTCCGCTTCGGCAAGCCCGGTCGGAGCGGCCTCGAGCCAATTTTGCAGCGCGAGCGACAAGGGCGAAGGCGCGGCTTCGAGGGAAGGGAGGCGGCGGCGATGGAATGCTCCGGGGAGCCCGGTCGGAACAGGGGTCATAGCCAGGGAAAAATATTCTTATAACTATTGAAAATTCTAGATGTTTTTCTTATCGCTCCCGGAGAAAAGAGGTTGTCAAAAAAAACCGCTCCGATTATATACCCGTCAAATTTTTCATTCCGACGAGAGGTGGACCATGCCCGCAGTAGGTGACAAAGCGCCCGACTTCAACTTGCTGGACCAAAACCAAGAGCGCCTCGAGCTGAAAAAGCTGCTCGCGAAGGGCAAGGTCTTGCTGGTGTTTTATCCCGGCGACGACACCCCGGTCTGCACGGCCCAGCTCTGCGACTACCGCGACCACTACGCCGGCTTCGAGAAGCTGGGCGTCCAGATCTACGGGATCAGCATCTCCCACCCCGACGAGCACTCCAACAAGAAGTTCGCCGAGAAGTATCATTTTCCCTTCCCTCTGCTCAACGACTACGACGGCCGCGTGACCAAGGCCTACAAGGTGATGAGCATCATGGGCATGCCGAAGCGGGCCCTCTTCCTGCTCAACCAGGACGGGACCATCCTCTACAAGCACGTCGAAAGCCTGCCGATCTTCCGCCGCACCAGCGACGAGCTGTTCAAGGCGTTGCAGGAAGTGATCGCGAAGGCGCCGCAGGTGCAGGCAAGCGCCGCTGCGGGGCACTAGAGATTTTTTCAACGTTAGCGCTCGTTTCGATGCTCCGGCCTGGGAGCGGGAGAATACCCCTTCCCCGAAGCAAAGTTTTTGCAACGTTAGTGCTCGTTTCGATGCTCCGGCCGAGAAGAGAAGAGGAGGGGCCCCCCTCGAAGTAACGGCCCGGTCGGCCTACTCACGACAAAAAAGTCGGTTCGCATGGAAAGTTAGAGTCTTCCTTCGTCAGCCTCTAACTTTCATGCTCTCTCGACTTTTTTGCCGTTCGTGCGGCCTCCCTCCTGCCTAAATACTTCGAGGGGGGCCCCTCCTCTTCTCTTCTCGGCCTCGTGCCATGCGAGAGGTTAATTATTATGCTTGGGATACCGGCGGCTTTCCTGCGACAAACAAGTCCTAGGACATCTTTGCGGATTGTTTCTCGAAACGAGAGGCGCTTTGGAAACTTGACCGCATAAGCACGAGGCCTGGGAGCGGGGGGATGCCCTTTCCTCGAAGCATTAGGCAGGAGGGAGGGCGTAGGAGCGGAAAAAAAGCTGAGAGAGCACAAAATTTAGGGGCTGACGAAGGAAGACCCTAAATTTTCGTGCGAACCAGCTTT
>SZOV01000185.1 GCA_030263375.1 Deltaproteobacteria bacterium PRO3 | reverse complement strand
CGATCCCTACGTCGAGCTGAACAAGCTGGAAGAGGTCTTGGTCTTGGCGCCGCGGGAGGGCGGCGAGGGATGAGGGATTTTTGCAAATATCTCGCTTGGGGGATTTTGGCCTTGGGCCTCAGCCTCGCCTGGCCGCAGGCCCGCGTCGATGCCCTGGCCATCGTCCTGGCCCAGGCCTTTCTGGGCTCCGAGCGAAAGGCTCAGGCCTGGCTCCTGCTGGTCGTCTTGGCCTGCCTGACCAGCGCCTTCTCGCTGGCCTCGCCGGCGACGGTTGCCATTCCCTGGGCCCTCGCGGCGCTGGTCTTCTTCGCCCTGCGCCGGAATTTTTCCTTTTCTCCCGGCCTAGCGCGTTTCGTCCTCCTGTTCGGCCTTTGGCTGGCCCCCTTCCTGTTTTGGTCGGCGCGCACGGCGCTCGCCGGCGGCGGCTGGTATCCGGAGTGGGGCGACGCCCTCGGCCTGGCCGCGACCCTCGCCGTCGGCATGATCGCGCCGCCCCTGCTCTCCGCCGCATGGGCACGGCTTTGGCGCCGCCTCCGCCGGCTCGGAGGAGCCACCGGGCGGGTGGACCTCTCCCGTGCCGATTGGCTGAGCGGGCGCGGCGCCCGGATCCTGCGCAAACCCTTCGGACTCGAAAAGGGCTTGTAAATGGAGGCCTACCGGAAGCGCCTCTTGGGCTTCGCCCTCTTGATCCTGGCCTTCTTCGGCCTGGCGCTTTACCGTCTCGTCGACCTTCAGGTGGTGCAGGGCGAAAAATACCTCCGCTTCAGCCAGATCAACACCCTCCGCGAAATTCCCATCCCCGCCCCGCGGGGCAAGATCCTCGACCGCGAGGGACGCGTCTTGGCGGACAACCGTCCCAGCTTCACGCTGCGGCTCAATCCCGCCCAGGTGAAGGACCCGGAACGGGCGCGGCGCAGCCTGGCCTACCTGTTGGAGTGGCCCCCGGAGGCCGTACAGGAAAAATTGAACGCGAAGAAATCCAACTCCCTGCTCGGACCGGCGGTGGTGGCGAAGGACTTGAGCCGCGACGAGGTGGCGAGGATCCGGGCGCGCATGACGCGCGTCCACACCGGTATGGAGCCCGACCTGGACTTGAGCGGCGTCGAGCTGGTGGTGCACTTCGAGCGGGTCTATCCCTACCAAGAGAAGGTCGGGCACGTCCTGGGTTACGTCCGCGAGGTGAGCGACAAGGAGCTCAAGGAGTGGGAGGCGCGCGAGCCCGGCCGGGTCAGCCCCGGCGACGACGTCGGCGTGGCGGGGGTCGAGAAGGCCTTCGACGACGCGCTGCGCGGCCACGACGGCTACCGTCAGACCCTCGTCGACGCGATGGGTCGCGAGGCCGACTTGAGCGAGTTCGACTTCGGCACCGTCCTGCGGGAGCAACCCGCCGCGGCCGGAAAGACCTTGCAGCTCACCCTCGACGCCCGCCTCATGGAGGTGGCCGCCGAGGCCTTCGGCGACGAGGTGGGCGCGCTGGTCGCGATGGACCCGCGCGACGGGGCCATCCTGGCCTGGGTGAGCCATCCGGCCTACAACCCGGAGGATCTCACCGGCACCATTCCGAAGGCCCTGTGGAAGGAATTGCAGGAGCACCCCGGCAACATCCTGCTCAACCGCCCCACTCAGGCCGCCTATCCGCCCGGTTCGACCTACAAGATCGTCACGGCCATCGCGGGCCTGGCGGAGAAGGAGACGGACTTCAAAGAGACGGTCCATTGCCCCGGCTACTACCTGTTTGGCGGGCGGCGCTGGGGCTGCTGGAACAAGGCGGGGCACGGCCGCGTCGACCTGCACCGCGCGCTGGTCAGCTCCTGCGACGTCTTCTTCTACAAGCTGGGCGAGCGCCTAGGGCCCGACCGCCTCGCCCATTACGCGAAGCTGCTGGGCCTGGGGAAGAAGACCGGCGTCTTGGCCGACTCTGAGCGCGAAGGCCTGATCCCGACCCGCGAGTGGAAGGAGAAGGCGCGCAAGGAGAAGTGGTCGCCCAGCGACAGCCTGGGCATCGCGATCGGCCAGGGCTACGACCTGGTCACGCCGCTGCAGAACGCCTTGATGACGGCGCAGGTCGCCAACGGCGGTAAGCGGATCGTGCCGCACCTCTTGGCCGCGACGATCGACGATCAAGGCAAGAAATCCCCCGTCGCCGCGGAACGGCCCGAGCCGCTCCCCTGGGGGATCGGCGAGAAGGATTTTCTAGAGATCCGCCGCGCCCTGATCGACGTGGTGGCGGGCGCCGGCGGCACCGGCGCCAAGGCCCGGATCCCCGGCGTCAC
>SZOV01000184.1 GCA_030263375.1 Deltaproteobacteria bacterium PRO3 | reverse complement strand
GAACGTGTTCACGCTGAACGACGTCGTCAGGGCGCTCGCGGGAACCGCAAACCCCAACAGCGTCGCCGCGACCACCAGGCCGATCGCCCCCTTGCGGCCCAAGCGGCGCAAAGCGAGGATCATGGGCACCGCCAGCAGTAATGCATAACTCCACTTCATGTTGCTCCCTCCATTCGGCGTCAGGCTGGCCAAGCAGCCGCCTTGGGTAAATAAGGTCTGCTGGTTCAGGGTGATCAGGACGGTCGTCGTGGCGCTCAGGTCGCAGGAGACGCATGACAGGGTCAAGGTGTAATCGCCGGGGGTGTCGCCCTGGAAATTGCCGGCGATATCCACCGCCGTCCCGGTCAGAGCGCCGCTGGACGGCGTGATGCTGGAGGTGGAACCCGCGGGCCCGACGATCGTCCAAGTGAAGCTCCGGTCGTCGTCGGTGGGATCCGAGCAGGTCGCCGTCACGGGGATGACCTCGTCGACGTCGCCGGTCAGGGGGGTGACCGCGGTGACGACGGGCGGCTCGTCGACGTTGTACCAGAAGGCCGCATATTTCGAGACCTCATTCGCGTTCAAGGGCCCTTCCGCCAGGGCCACGATGTCGTCGCCGCCGCAGTGGTCGAAATCCTTCGCTTCGATCGCGTCCGGATTGGCGAAGGGGATGCCGGCGACGGTGGAGACAGGAAGGCTCAGCGGTTCGACCGGAAGGAAGCCGCCGGCGCCGTCCGAGTTGATCACGACAACGTTACCGGGGACCGACTGTGTCCCTCCTTTTAGGAAGGTGATGGGAACCACAGGAAAGAAGGAAGGCCCGCCATTTGTCACGGCCGCGTCGGGGACGTCGTCGAGGTTGAAAAGACCCGAAACGACCGCGTATGGCGCATTGTTCGAGGGCGGCAGGGTGTCGATCAGCTGGGAGGCCGCCGCCGAGAAGTTCGGTCCGGTGGCGGCGCCGCTGCCGTTGTTGAAAAAGTAGCCGAGGGAATCGGAGTCCGGAAGCACGATCGCGACGTCGGGATTGCCGTCGCCGTCGAAATCGGCGGCCTCGAGGGAGGTGGGATCGGCGCTAAAACCGGTCACGGCCTCCAGGTCGACCTGGACATTGCAAGTAAAGCTGCAATCGTCCAAGGTACCGTCCCCATAGCAGATCGCCAGCGAATCGGTATCGTCGCCGTCGTTGGCGACGGCGACGTCCAAGATACCGTCGCCGTTGAAATCTTCGAAATCCAGCACCGAGGGCCGGCTCTCGTCGGTGCCGATCGTCTGTTGGGTGAAGAATTGATTGGGCCCCGAAACCAGCCCGGAACCGGCGTTAAGATTGACGTTGATGTAGAAATTCTGGTCGCCGGCGTTCGACACCGCCGTCACCGAGTCCAGGTCCCCGTCGCCGTCGCAGTCAAAAAGCTCCATGCCGCGTTCGCCTTCATCTTGCAACGCGCCTTGCTCCGAAATGGCGACGACCTGCCAGTCCGCATCGGTTGCGGCGCCCGCCACGGGGTTCACCACCGTGCAATCGTCGCCGGTGGGGGTGACGAAATCTGCGTTGGCCGCCGTGCGCAACGGCAAAGAAATCGAGCTGCGGGGTCCCGCGAGCAAGCCGACCAAGTCGTTGAAGCCAGAACCGTTGAGTGTGCCCGAGCGCAGGCTGCCGCTGGTGGTCTGCACGCCGATGATATTCGCCCCGAGGGTCTGGGCGTAGCCGTCGGTGAATTGGTTGGGGGAGTTGTTCTCCACGGCCTGGTTGATCAGGATGCAGAGATTCGACTCGGAAGGCGCCGGGCTGGCGAAGGGCAACTGGGCCTGAAGCGTGGCGCAATCGAAGAAATCGTCGTCCGTCGGCTGGCCGTCGCCGTCGTCGTCGTTGAACTGCCCGCAGGTGACGCTTTGGGGATTGAATTCTTCTTCGATGGACTGATTGAGCGGAGGTGAAACCACGCGCGACTCTTCCGAGACGTCGCCGTTGCGAAAGGTCTGCGCCGATGAGGTTTGCGTCATGGCGCATAAAAGCACCGCGGACAATAGGTAGGGAAGTTTCGACATGGGAGGCCTCCCAAAGAATGGAATATTTATGGACAGATTTTTGGCGAATCGGCTTAAGTGCGGCCATTTTAGGGACATGACCTATAGAGTCAAAGTATTTTTCTATCGGGGGTGACCGCAAAAAAAAGCCCCGGATTCGCGCATGGCGGAATCCGGGGCCCGATTCAAGATGGCATTGGCCTAAATGGGGCTACTTCTGCACCGCCTCGACGAAGATCTGAACGCGGCGGTTTTGCTCGCGGCTGGGCTCGTCCTTGTTCGGGACCAAGGGGTTCGCCTCCCCGTAGCCCGTCACC
>SZOV01000183.1 GCA_030263375.1 Deltaproteobacteria bacterium PRO3 | reverse complement strand
CGACGGGTTGACCAGGCAGGACACCCAGTAGTCGCGGAAGCGCCGGCCGATGCAGAGCTGGTTGCAGGAGATGCAGGGGCGGATGTCCTCCGGCCGCCCCTCCTTCGCCTTGGTCGCGAGATGCGGATCGGCGATCTGGCCGCGCACGATCGAGACCAGGTCGGCCATGCCCTCGGAGAGCACCTTCTCGGCATTGGCCGGGGTCTTGACCCGCGCCTCGGTCGTCACCTTCGCGTGGCGCACCACCTCCTTGAGCTTCGCCGCGTCGGGCGCACCGAGCATCATGTTGAAGTGGAAGGAGGGCACGAGCTTGAAGGACTGGTTGAGATAATGCCCGGTGCCGCAGGAGACGTAATCGACGAGGCCGCGGGAATCGAGATAGGCGACGATCTCCTGCTTGTCGGCCAGGGTGAGCCCGCCGGGATAGGGCTCGGCGCCCGACACGGTCATGCCGATGATGAAGTCCTCGCCCTCTGGCAGGGCAAGGCGCAAACCGGCGAAACTGGAACAAAGGCTGGTCAGGACCGGGTGCGCCGGGCCTTCGGGCTCGTCGCGCTTGCCCTGGCGCTGTTGGCTGCGTTGATGGAATTCCTTCTGGCCGCCCGGACTCCGCGGCTCGAAGGCGCGAGCGTTGTCTCCAACGAGGGGATGGGGAAGGCAGCATGACACCACTGGAGCTGTTCGAAACTTATCTGAAGGATGTCGAGCGGCGGATCCGCTGGGGCGCGGTCTCTTGGGGCTCCGCCCTGACGGCGCTGCTGGCGGTTGCCGCTACGGCCTTGGCGGCGTGGATCGCCGTCACGTTCGCGCTCTCCGACCGCTCTCTGTTCGCGGGCCGGTTTTTGATCTTCCTCGCCGTGGGCGGGGGGCTCGCGCTCGGGCTCTTGCTGCCCGTGCTTCGGGTGAATCGCAAGCGCGCCGCGATGACCGTAGAGAAGGCCGAGCCGGGTTTCGAGCAGCGAGTCACGACCATCGAAAGCGCTCCCTCCAACCCGTTCAGTCAATTGCTTGCCGAGGAGGCTCTGCAAACAGCGGCCTCCGTGCCGCCTTCTCGAGTAGTGTCTACGACTCGCCTGATCGGCGCCGGCGGCATTGCCGTTCTCTGCCTCGCCTTCATCGGCTGGCTCGTCGGACGCGCCCCCGGTGAGCTCGGCTATGCCGCGCATCTGCTCTGGGCCGGCGCACCGCCGCAGGGCGCCGGGTCGTTGTTTGAAATCAGCGTTTCGCCCGGCGACGCGAAAGTGCGCCGGGGGGGCGACCAGGCGGTGGAGGCGCGCCTCCTGGGATTCGAAGCGGCGAACGTGACTCTGCAAGTCCGGCCGGAGGGTGGCCAGTGGGAAGCCCTGCCGATGGAGTCCAAACGCGGCGAAGGCGCGGCGTGGCAGTTCTATCTCGCCAGTGTCAGCCAGGACCTTGAGTATCGCGTCGAGGCCGGCCGCGTGAAATCCAGAGTCTTCCGCCTGAGAGTCGTGGAACTCCCCGGCATCAAGCAGATGATAGTGCGAACCAAGGGACCGGCGTGGCTTGGGGCAAGCCTGAACGCGGAAACCAAGGGGGGAGACATCCGGGCAGTCGAAGGTTCGGAAGCCGAGGTGCGGATCGAGACGGACCGCCCGCTCGCTGGCGGCGTCCTCGTCATGGACGACGGCAGGAGGATTCGACTCCAGGGAGGGGAAGGCAACTGGACCTCGGCCAAACTCAGCGTTGACCGTGAGGGCTCCTACTATGTCGCGGCGGAGAGCGAGGGTCAGGTTGTGCGCATCAGCGAAGATTACTTCATTGAGGCGCGCGAGGAGAAAGCGCCCGAGATCAAGATCGCCCGGCCTGGCCGTGACGCCAAAGTGAGTCCCATCGAGGAGGTCGTAGTCGAGGTTGAGGCTTCGGACGATTTTGGGTTGAAGTCGGCTGAGCTTCGCTACAGCGTCAACGGCGGACCTGAGAAATCGGTGGCGCTTTCCGGCGCAGGTGGGGGCAAGGAAGCCCGCGGCAGCGCCTTGATCGCGCTGGAAGATTACAAGATGGCTCCAGGCGACATCGTCAGCCTCTACGCCGTGGCCCGTGACGCGCGCCGCGCTACTCAGACCGACATCTACTTCCTTGAAGCCCAGCCGTTCGAGCGTGAATATCGCCAGGGTCAGGCTCCCGAGGGTGGCGGCGGGGGCATGGGTGGCGGCCAGCAAGGGAACGACGAAGAGATCGCCGCGCGGCAGAAAGAGATTATCGCCGCGACCTGGAACCAGCTCCGCGCCAACAAGCCGAAGGCGCAATCGGCCGAAAACGCCGCGTTCCTTTCCGATCTCGAGCAGAAACTCGCCGCGCAGTCTCGCAGCCTTGCGCAGCG
>SZOV01000182.1 GCA_030263375.1 Deltaproteobacteria bacterium PRO3 | reverse complement strand
CATGATCAAGAGCCTCGAAGAACTCGATCTGAAGGAAAAGCGCGTCTTCGTGCGCGTGGACTTCAACGTCCCCTACGACGCCGAGGGCAAGGTGGCCGACGACTCCCGCATCGTCGCCAGCCTGCCGACGATCCGCCACGTCCTGAAGTCCGGCGGCAAGCTGATCCTCGCCTCCCATCTGGGGCGGCCCAAGGGCAAGCGCGACCCCAAGTACAGCCTGATGCCGGTCGCGGCGCGGCTCTCCGAGCTGCTCGAGCGCGAGGTGACCTTCCCCGAAGACTGCATCGGCGACGCGGTGAAGAAACTGGTCGGCGAGATGCGCGAGGGCGAGGTCATCCTCCTCGAAAATCTGCGCTTCCACCCGGAAGAAGAGGTCAACGACCCCATTTTCAGCGAGCGCCTGGCCGGCCTGGCCGACATCTACGTCAACGACGCCTTCGGCACCCTGCACCGCGCCCACGCCTCGACCGTGGGGATGGTGCCGCTGGTCAAGGATAAGGCCGCGGGCCTGTTGGTCCTGAAAGAGGTCCAGGTCTTGAGCCGCCTGCTCCACGAGCCGGCGCGGCCCTTCGTCGCCATCCTGGGCGGCGCCAAGGTCTCCGACAAGCTGGGCGTCATCGAAAACCTCTTGAAGCTGGTCGACGGCCTGCTGATCGGCGGGGCCATGGCCTATACCTTCCTCAAGGCGAAGGGCGTCGAGGTCGGCGCCTCGCTGGTCGAGGACGGCAAGCTGCACCAGGCCGCCAAGCTGCTCGAGCGGGCCAAGACCAAGGACATCCGCCTCGAGCTGCCCCTCGACCACGTCATCGCCCGTGAGCTGAAGGCGGGTGCGGAGTTCAAGACTCCCTCCGGCGAGGCCATCCCCGCCGGCTGGATGGGCCTGGACGTCGGCCCCAAGACCCTCGAGGCCTACGAGGCGCAAATTTTAGCCGCCAAGACGGTGCTGTGGAACGGCCCGGTCGGCGCCTTCGAGACCCCGCCCTTCGAGCGGGGCACGGTCGAGATCGCCCGCACCCTCGCCAAGTCCGCGGGCATGACCGTGGTGGGCGGCGGCGACTCTTTGGCCGCGGTCAAGGTCGCCGGCGTGGGCGACAAGATCGGCCATCTCTCCACGGGCGGCGGTGCGACGCTGGAGTTCCTCGAGGGCAAGACCCTGCCGGGGCTCAAGGCCCTCGAGACGGAGGGGGCGCCATGATACCCGACCTGCGCCGGCCCCTCGTCGTCGGCAATTGGAAGATGAACAACACGATCGCCGAGTCGATCAAGCTGGTCACCGCCCTGAAGAATTTGCTGGTCGATTCGCCGCACATCGACGTCGCGGTGGCGCCGCCCTTCACCGCGCTGTACTCCGTCTCCGTCGCCTTGTCCGACACCAACATGTCGCTGGCGGCGCAAAACATGTATTGGGAGGAGGAGGGCGCCTTCACCGGCGAGGTCTCGGGGAACTTCCTCAAGGACGTCGGCTGCGAGTTTGTGATCCTGGGCCACTCCGAGCGGCGCAACCTCTTCGGCGAGACCGACAAGATGGTCAGCCAGAAGCTCCAGGCCGCCCTCAAGGCCGACCTGGTGCCCATCGTCTGCGTCGGCGAGAATTTGGCCCAGCGCGAGAAGGGCGCCACCCTCGAGGTGATCGAGGGACAGATGAAGGCGGCCTTCAGCGACGTGGCGATGCATGACTTCGAGCGCCTGACCGTCGCCTACGAGCCGGTTTGGGCGATCGGCACCGGCAAGAACGCCACCCCCCAGCAGGCCGGCGAAGTGCATCATTTCTTGCGCAACTGGCTCATGAAGTATTACGACGCCCCGACGGCCAACCGGATCCGGTTGCTGTACGGGGGCTCGGTCAAGCCGGAGAACGCGCCGGCCCTGATGAAAGAAACCCATGTCGACGGACTTTTAGTGGGAGGGGCCTCCTTGGACGCCGAGTCCTTCGCGAAGATCGTCAAGTTTGAAGAGAGGATGAGTTGATGGAAAACGTGATTTTAGCCGTTCACTACGTGGTCTGCGTCTTTTTGGTCATCGTGATCCTGCTGCAGGCCGGCAAGGGCGCCGACATGGGGGCTGCCTTCGGCGGTTCCTCGCAGACGGTCTTCGGTTCCCGCGGCGCCGCGACTTTCTTGAGCAAGCTGACGACGGGCGTGGCGGTGGTCTTCCTGCTCACCTCGATCTCGCTGGCGAGCATCGCCCGCAACAAGAGCAAGTCCTCGATCCTGAAGACGGTGGCCGAGCCGGCTCCGGTCACGGCCCCCGCGGCCACGCCGGCCCCGAAGGCGACCCCGGCCCCGCAGGCCAGCCCGGCGGCCGCGGCGACGATGCCGGCGACTTCGCCGAAACCGAAATGAG
>SZOV01000181.1 GCA_030263375.1 Deltaproteobacteria bacterium PRO3 | reverse complement strand
CGCAGCTCGACGATCCAGGCCACGCAGCGGGCCTCATCGCCGTCGGCGGCGAGCTGGAGCGCGGTCTCGTAGACCACGCGCGCCCGCAGCGCCGGCGGCACCTCGGGGCGGAAGGCCTCTTCGTGGATCGCCGCGAGGCTGCGCCGGTAGCGCTCCTGCATAAAGACGTCCTGCGAGCCTTCCACGTCGGTCCTCAGCTCGCGGTAGTAGAGCGCCAACTCGCCCAAGACCTGCAGCCGCGCGGTCGGCTCGCTCGCGCGCCCCAGGGCGGCCTCCAGGCGATCGGCCTCCGCGAGCAGGGCGTTGCGCGCGTCCAGGAAGCGGTCGCGGAATGCCTCGCCCAAGGCTGCGTGGGTCGCTCCCGCTAGGCGCAGGGCCAGGTAGCGGGAGCGCCGCTGGGCCGCCGAATCGGCGTCCGCGGAGGGGTGGGCCAGGCGCTCGTAGAGATCCCGGACGCCGTCGCGCAGCGCGCCGCGCAGCAGGCCGTTTAGGCCGTGGCGGCGGGCGAGCTCGACCATCCGCGCGTAGGCCTCGACCGCGGCCTGGGGCTCGGCCTCGTGGCTCGCCAGGTTGCGGGCCCATTCGCGGAGGTCGGCGCCCAGGCGCAGGACGTCGACGTCGCGGTTCAAGCCGTTGGGGCCGTCCTCGTCCAGGAGGGCCGCGTCGACCTCCGAGCAGAGCGCCAGGCCGCGCCGGCGTATCGCCAGCGCCGGCACCGACTCAAAGCCGTCGCCGATCCGCGCCCGCGCGCTGCGGATCGCTTCCAACCAGGGAGCCGCCTCGAAGCTTCGCCCCAGGGTTTCGGAAAAATCTCGCCCCACCGGCCGGTCCTGGACGGCGCGGTAATGCCGCCAGGCGCTTTCCAGGTACTCCAGGTCCGGGTGCTCGGGGACCGGGCGCGCGAAAAAGGCCCGGGCCTCGGGCAGGGGGTCGGCGGTCGGTGCCGCCGCGCCGGGACTCGACTCGGTCTCGGAAACGCCGCCGAATTCGGAGGCCGAACGCGCGAGGATGGAGCGGGACGCGGCGGTGGTAGCCAGGCTGCCCAAGGACGGAAAGAGGACCGGCGCCGCTTCGGGCTCGGGATCGGAAATGGGGAGGGAGATCCGAGGCGAGGGCGGCAGGGGCGCCCGCATCGTGAGGGTGGAAGCTCGACTGGAAATAGGGGGTGGTACCATGGGCCTGATCCCGACAGCAGCGGGCCCCCGGCACGAACGCGCGAAAAAATTTTCGGAAGTGTGCAGGAGACAATAAAGCAATGGACATGCCAGGCTGCCCCCATTCGGTTTTATTCGCCTAAGGATTGGGAATCCGTCGGGATTCGGCGCCGGTCCTCCGCGACGCGCACAGGTTCCGAGTGGCGCCGAACGGGGGCTTCAGGCCCCATTTCCACGCAATATGCGGTTTTTGTTCTACATTTATTGTCGGGTCTCAGACGGAGCCGCGGCCCGCGTCGCACAACTTTTTTTAGCCGCGCCCGAAAAGATCCTGCTTTCGTGAAAATCCACTCGCTCCTTTTCTGGAGGCAGCTTGACCTATGGCTCGGGGGGGCCAGGCAATTTAATCTTTCCGACTTCCTTGGGACTTCGCCGCACCTCGGCGCCGGAGACTTTTTCGGCCGAGACGCTGTTGGCTGAACTCGCGCGCGCCTGCGGCGGACGCGCGGCGCTCGCGCGCCGCGGCGGCGAGGGCTTCTTGGCGGAGTGGGACGCGCTGGCGCGGGAGCAGGAGGCGCCGAGTTTTTTGGAAGGCCTGCTGGGATTGGCGGAGCGGCAGGAGCGGGCCGGGCATCTCGAGCTGGCGGGCGAAATCTATGCAGCTGTCGTAGGGGCAAACCTGGGGCCCCGCTCGCGCTCGCCCCTACAACAACGCGCACAAAGCCGTCTCGACGCGATCCTCGGCCGCGGCGACAACCTCGCCCGCGCCGAATTCCTCGGCCGCCGCCTCGCCGCCGAGGCCTGCGACCCGGCCGTGTTGGCCGCGATGGGCCTGGCGGGCCTCGCCTTCCGCACCGCGCGGCTCGCGACCCTCTCCCGGCTGGCGATCTCCCCTGCCGAGACCCTTTGGACGCGCGGCCTCGGCGCCCGCCTACTCTCGGGCGGCGCCGGCTTCCTGCTCGAGGCCCCGACCTTCACCCTCGCCCATCGCGGGGCCGACGCCCTGCTCGGCCGCGAGGTCGACTTAAGCCGCGAGGCGCTGGGGCGCGATTTCGCGGGCGGGGCCCTCACCTTGCTCAGCCTGCGCCTCGCGGGCGGCCTAAGCCAGGCGGCCCTGGGGCGCTGGGCCGCCGGCGGCGGGCTCGGCGCCCAGGCCGCGCGGGCGGTCGTCCCGCAGGCGGCGATGTTCGGCGGCCTGCTGCTCAGCCATCGCCTCGAGACGCACCTGGGGTTGCGCGAGGCGCGCGGCGACGC
>SZOV01000180.1 GCA_030263375.1 Deltaproteobacteria bacterium PRO3 | reverse complement strand
GGCCTCCGCCGAAAAGCCGATATTATATAGGCCTTAAGGTGATCGGCTTTTCAGAGGGTCCCGCTTAGGGACATATCGCCCCCGGCTAGGGGCTCGTGCAGGATTCCACCCGAATATGCAAAAATTTGGGAGATGACAGGAATTCACCACGCAATGGGTGGAAAATGCAAAGGGAGGAGAAATGAGGGGTAAGAGTGAGGATAGGTAGTAAGGATAAGCAATGAAGAGAAGTAGTGAGGATAAGTTGAGGGGTGCGATTCATAGCTCATCAGTGGCTATAACTCGTGGGTAAGAACTCTTGATTTACTTATCTGGCAAGAGCCCGTCAGGGAGGGGAAGGGATACCCCCTCTGAAGACATCTAGGCAGGAGGGAGGGCGTAGGAGCGGAAAAAAAGCCGAGAGAGCTCGAAAGTTAGGGGCTGACGAAGGAAGACCCTAACTTTCGAAGCGAACCGGCTTTTTTTTCGCGAGTAGCCCGACCGGGCCTAGTCTTCAGAGGGGGTATCCCTTCCCCTCCCTGACGGGCGGAGGTGGTCAACAGCACGGACAGTCCAAAACGGAGGCAGAAAAATCAGACATCATAAGTGTCCCGGAAGGGGGCAACAGCAAAGACTGGAAGAAGATCACAAGTTTTCGGTTCAACCCAGGCTGCGTCGGATCTGCGCGGATTTGACGATGTCCTCTTCAGGAGACCGCTCGCGCAGCCAGTTTTGAAGCACGTTGGAGGTGTAGTTGCGGTGGATGAAGTCCTCCGGTTCCCGCGGTCCCAATTTTTCGCCGAGGTAGGACTCGATGTACTGGACGCCGGTCTTGACGAACTTAAAGAGGGGAAAGCGCCTGGAGAGGATCTCGAGGTTTTCGCGGTTGAAATAACGCCCCACCCCCACGATCGCCTCGCGCAGCTCCGGATACAGCTTTTCCAGCGGGCCCAGCAACCCCGCCTGGCGGCTGGCGCGCAGACCTCGTCCCATGCCGATCAATTCGGGCGGTAGGCCCAAGGAATAGAAGATTGCGGTGAAGGTGATGGCGCGTGGCAGATTGAGCCCCGCCTTGCCCACCTGGCGCGAATAGCCGAAATGCCCGGTGTGCTGCATGCGCTCGCGCCGCGCCGGGATGAAGCGCGCCATCTGGTTGATAAAGCCCTCCAGGCCCTCGATCGTCTTCCGGTAGTACTTCACGAAGATCGCGTCGAGCCTCGCGATCTGCTGCATCTCTTTCGCGGTTAAGAGAACGGGATCGACGTTGCCCAACCGGCGGTTGAGCTTGGCGACCGCTTTCTTCACCTCGTCGAGCGGATGGTCGTAGCGGAAGCTGGATTGCAAGGTTACCGTGGCGACGCCCGGATAGGTGGTGATGAATTCGTCGATGGTCTGCGGGCTCAGGCCGCCGCGGAAGCGGAGCGATCCCGCGCCGATAATCGGCTTGACCTTGATGCCGGTGTCCTTCTGGAAGTGGAAATACTCCGACAGTGCAGCCTTGGCGCTCAAAACCGCCGCGAGGAATCCGCCGTCCAAGGCGGGGTCGCTGCGCGCGATGAAGGGACGGATCATCCGCGGCCGTTTGCCGTTCATCTTCTCCATAAAGTCGACGTATTTTTCCAAAATTCTCCGGCTCTTGAGCAGGGTGCCCGTGCCCTCGATCAGCGGGATGATGTCGAGGTGCTCCGGCTTCAGGTGCTTCGATTCGAGGATCTTCTGCTGGAACTGCGCCGTCTCGTTGAACTTGCGCTGCAAGGTGATCAACTCCTGGGCCGAGGTGGTCATCGGATGAATCACCTCGAAGAGCGGCGGGGTGTGCAGCTTGAGCTCGTGGGCCGTGTAGGCGGCGGAGAGGATGCCGGCGAAGGCCCGCGCCAGGCGCGCCTGACCCTCCCGCTGGATGTTGGGGACCCGAAAGGTCAGGAACTTGTCCCGCCCCAGCTGGTGCCTGGAGAAATAGTCGTAGTATTTTTGGTAGAGCCGGTCGACGACCGCCTCATCGACGAATTTTCCCTCCCAGTCCCACATGTACTCCTGGCAGCCCAGGTCGGAATAGGAGCGGTAGCACTCCTCGACCTCCTTCGACGTGGAGATGAAGGGCTTGGTGCTCCAATAGGGCTTGAAGGCGTTGTCCGGGTGCTGGGTCGCCATCGTCGCCGGGATTTTTCGGCTCAGGACATGGACCATGGTCCCAGGATACGGGATTTGCCGCCGCGAAGGCAGCAAAAAAAAGCCCCCGGGGCTTAAGCCGCCGGGGGCTTTGAAAGATAGAAGCCTGCGTTATCGCCGGACCGGAAGCTTGCGCAGCCGCCGTGCCGCCAAGGTACCGCCGATCAGGCAGGCCATGACGAGAGCGCCGATTCCGCCGGTTTGGGCCCGCGTGGTCAGGCTGCAACCGCCGCCGCCCACCGCGCCGCCCGCCGGGATGCCGCCGACGCCGGAGCCGCCGGTGCCCGGGGTGCCGGAGCCGGCGCCGGTGGTGATGTTGCCGCCCGCGGCGCCCCCGCCCGCCGCCTCAGGGGCGGGCTTGGTGACGTCGAAGGCCTCGATGCCCGCGCCGTCGAG
>SZOV01000179.1 GCA_030263375.1 Deltaproteobacteria bacterium PRO3 | reverse complement strand
TCTCGAGGTCCTCGGGGCTGTCCTCGGTGATCAGGGCGGCCTTGAGCTCTTTCTTCACTTCCTTGACGGCCTTGCCGCGGGCCAGCTTCTCGCGGACCGCGAAGGCCTTCACCAGCTTGTCGTGGGCGAATTCGCGGACCTTGGCGGCCAGTGCCGCGTCTTTTTCGACGACCGGGAGGGCGCGCTTCTCCTTGCCCACCAGCTCGCGCAGCTTGTGCTGCGCGGCGATCACCGGCTGCAGGGCGTCGTGCCCGGCGCGCAGGGCGGCGATCATCTCGGCCTCGGAGGCCTCGCGAGCCCCGCCTTCGACCATCACGATGGCGTCCTTGCTGGCGGCGAGGATGACCTCGATGTCGGTCTCGTCCAATTGGCTCAAGGTCGGGTTGATGACGATCTGCCCGTTGACCCGGCCGATGCGGCAGCCGCCGATCGGGCCGTTGAAGGGAATGTCGGAAATCGTGAGCGCCGTGGAGGCACCGATCATCGCCAGGGTGTCGGGGTCGTTGTCGTTATCAGCGGAGAGGACGGTTGCGATAATCTGAGTCTCGCAGGCCCAGCCCTCGGGGAACAAGGGACGGATCGGCCGGTCGATGAAGCGGCTGGTCAGCGTCTCCTTCTCGGTGGGCTTGCCCTCGCGCTTGAAGAAGCCGCCCGGGATCTTGCCGGCGGCGAAGGTCTTTTCGAGGTAGTCGACGGTCAAGGGCAGGAAATCGATGCCTTCCTTGGGATCGGCGCTGGCGCAGGCGGTGACCAGCACGATGGTGTCGCCGTAGCGGACGGTGACGGAGCCGGCGGCCTGCTTGGCCACCCTCCCGGTTTCGATGACGAGGGTGCGGCCCCCGATTTCGCATTCGACGCGATGAATTTGTGCCATATGGCGCTTCTCCTTGGCGGAACGGCGGCGGATACGTCGCTTCGACGTCCGGGCCTACCTATTTTTTGGGATGTGCGTCGAGGAGAAGAACAAGCTCGGGGAGGATAATAAAAAACTGATAATTTAGGCTGAAATCCCCACAGAGTGAGAGCTTCGGCTTAAATTATCAGTTTTGAGAATCGTCCCTCCCGGTGCCTGCCCCGCTCGCCAAGGCCCATCGTTTTACTTACGCAAACCTAAATCGCCGATCAACTTGGAGTACTTGCCGCGGTCGTTGCGCTTGAGGTACTCGAGTAAGCGCCGCCGCTGACCGACCATTTTCAGCAGGCCGCGCCGCGAGGAGTGGTCCTTGGCGTGCGACTTGAAGTGCTCGGTGAGGGAATTGATCCGGCGGGTCAACAGGGCGACCTGGACCTCGGGGGAACCCGTGTCGGAGGCCTGCCGTTGGTACTTGTGGATCACTTCGCTTTTGGAATCTCCGTTGATCATAACCTTTGCTTCCGTTGAGACATTATACTTGGCTGTCCCTTCCTGAAAACCTAAAAATGAAGGGCATGGGCTCGTAACATAGCGCCAAACCCTTGTAAAGCGGCATTAGTCACCCAAATCGCCCACTTGCCGGTGCAAGACCCGGCCGTAGGAAAAATCCGGGCCGCCCGCGTCGTGGACGATGGCCAGGATGCGGCCTTCGAAGGTCAGGGCCAGAGGCTTGTTGAAAAGCTTATTGGATTCAATGAGTTGTTTAATTCTTCGCAGCGGAACTCCCGACAAGACGCGGTTTTTCTCTTCCTCGCTCGCCAAGGGTAGCCGCGGGAGGTGTTCCAGGCAGGCCTCGATTTCCAAAAAGCGGCTGCGCGCCGCCTTCGGGTCCCCTTCCAAGTCGGAGAGGTTCAGGGCTTGGGCCTCAGTAAAGGGACCGCTGCGGAGCCGGCGCAATTCGGTCACGTGGGCCCAAGTGCCGAGCCGGCGCCCCAAGTCGTGGACGAGTGAGCGGACGTAGGTGCCCTTCCCGCAGTTTATCTTGAGACTCAAGTGGGGAAACTCGAAGGACTCCAGCTCGAGGGCGTCGATCCGCACCCGGCGCGGCTTGAGTTCCACCGCCTTGCCCTCGCGGGCGTAGGCGTAAAGCGGCTTGCCGTCCTTTTTGATCGCGGAAAAAGGCGGCGGCACTTGTTCCTGCTCCCCCAAAAAGTCCGACAAGGCGGCCTCGAGGGCGCCCCGCTCCACCGAGAGCCCCTCCGAGCGCTGCGTCTCGCGGCCCTCGGCGTCGTAGGTGTCGGTCGCGACGCCCAAGCGGGCCGCGACGCGGTATTCCTTCCGGTCCTCGTCGAGGTAGGGAATCACCTTGGTGGCCTCGCCCAAGGCGATCGGCAGGACGCCCGTCGCCAGGGGATCGAGGGTCCCCGTGTGTCCGGCCTTCCCGGCGCCCAAGGCGCGGCGCACGCGGCTCACCGCCTGCTGGGAGCTGAGACCGCGGGGCTTGTCGAGCACGAGAAAGGCGTCCATAGCTCAATCGGAATCAGATTCCTCGGGGCTGGGCGGCATCTTGGCGAAGATTTTTTGGATCTTTTCGTCGATTTCGAAGGACTCGTCGTAGAAGAATTCGACCCGCGGGGAGAATTTCATGTCGATTCGCTCGGTAAGCAGGTGCCGCACGAAGCCCTCGGACTTCTTGAGGCCCGCGGCGGCCGCGGCCTTTTTTTCCTCTGCGCCGGGCAGCGCGTAGTAGACGCGGGCCAGCCTGAGGTCGGGGCTGACCTTGACGCCGGTGACCGTGGCGCCCGAGATGCGGGGGTCGCTCAGCTCGTAGTGCAGGATTTGGCTCACCTCGCGGCGGATCTCTTCGGCAATGCGCTTGTCGCG
>SZOV01000178.1 GCA_030263375.1 Deltaproteobacteria bacterium PRO3 | reverse complement strand
GCGAGGCCCAGGCCCGCGCCGAGGCCTCGCGCGAACGGGTGCTCGGCGCCGCGCGCGCGCGTCAGGCCCGCGTGACCCACATCTACGACACCTCACTCCCGGCCCGCCCCGAGACCGCGCACCTCGACGCGGCGACGGTCGACCACCACGGCCGCTTCGCCAACGAGCGGAATGCCACCGAGCAGTTGTTGGATCGATTTGAATCTGCCTTGACCCGCGTGCGGGGCGACGCAGCCGCCCTGGAGGCCGCCCGCAACGACGCCGAGGCCATGGCCGCCGCCTTGGAAGGCACCGGGCGGACTCGCGAGACGGCGACTCCGCAGGACGTCGAGGTCGCCGCCGCGATCCGCGCCCTGGATCTTCGCGAGGTCACCACCGACAACCTGGCCGATGGCGGCTGGTCGGTTTGGATCGCCCGTAACCAGGCCCGGGTGCTGCGCGACCCGCAGCTGCGCGCCCTCATCGAGGCGGCGACCCACTTCGAGGATTTCACCGCCTTCGGCACCGCCTACTCCGAGGCGACTCCGGGCGTGCGCCTGCAGGCCGCCCTTTTCCAAGGCTATGGCGAGATCCTACGCCGCCAGGGGATCCGCGGCAGCGACCGCTTCTCGCCGTTACAGGCGGCCCAAGTGATGGGCGAGGCCATGGCCCTGATCGACGGCCTCCTCGCCGATCCCGCGCGTCGCGAGACCGAGGCGCAGGAGTTCTTCCGCCGGGTCGAGGAGGCCCGCACGCTCGCCGCCGAACGCGGCGTCATCGCCGAGGCCTCGGCCCACGTGGGCGAAACCCGCATGACCTTCTTCGACCTTCGCGCGCTCTCGGACTTCACCGTCTTCCAACAATGGCTCGCCTTGCCGCGCGTCGCCGGGCCCGACGGGAGGCCCGACGTCCTGCAGGTCTCCGTCGTTCCCATGCCCCCCGCCCGGACAGTCTCCGGCGGCGAGGCCCCGCGCACCCTGCAAATCGTCGCCATCCCCAACGGCCGCTCCCTGCCCAGCGGGCGGGGGCTGCTCAGCGCCTTGGAGCGGGTCAACGCCGCGGAGCGCGAACGCGCGAGGGAATTGGGCGTCGAGCCGGCCAACGTCTGGTTCGGCAAGGACAACGTCATCCTCGCCAACCCCGCGGGCGGCGGCACCCTGCTGCGCCCCTCGGAACTGTCGGCCATCCTGCGCGATCCCGCCCTGGCCCTGTTCGAGGCGCCGGCGCGCGGCCGCGACGAGGCGATCACCGAGCTCGCCCCGGAGGATGTTCAAGAAGTCGCCGCCCCGCAGCCGGCGCCGACCCGTGCGGCGCCGCCGCCACCGCCGCCCGCGGCCCTCCGACCCGTGGAGCGGCCGGCGCAAGCCGCGGCGGATCGTCCCGCCGAGGTCCCGGTCCTCGAGGCGCGACGGCGCGGCCGTCAGGCCTTCCGCCGGTTGGGCGAGGTGCTTTCCGCCTACGCCGTGCGACGCTCGCCGGAGCTGACGGCGGCGCTCCAGAACCTGCGCGAGACCCTGCGGGGCGGCGACGCCCGCGAGCTCGCGGCGCGGATCGAGCGCGCCCGGGACATCTTCTCGCATCCCGAACTCCGCTCGCTCTGGGAATACGCCGAGAGCCTGGCCCGCGGCGAGGCGCGCGGCACCGCCGCCCGCGACCTCCTGCTCGCGATCCTCGACGGCCGTGTCTTGGATGTCGACCAAGCGAGAACCTTCCTGCGCAGCAGCCAACCGGCCCTGCGCCTGGAACGCCGGATGCGGGACGTTGCCCGCGACCTGAACCAGGCCCTGCGCGGCGCCGGACTGGGCGACCTGGCGGACAACCCGGCCCTGGCCGATCAGACGCTGCGCCCGCTGCTACGCCGTCTCTTCTCGGACCCGGCGAACCCGCCGAGCGAGGGAGTGCTTACCCGCGAACTGCTTAATCTGCGCGACACCCTGAACCTGCTGCGTCGCGAATTGGAGCGCCAAGCCGACCTGGATCCGGGGATGCGCCGCCAACTGTTGGAAGGCTATCTGGTCGAGCTCGCCGCGGGACGCATGGATCATCAAACGGCCCTGCGACTCGCCGCCGAGGGCAATGCAGCCATGGATACGGCCCGCCGCGAGCGCGAAGAGTCCGTCATCGAGGTCGATGAGAGCGAACTTCGTCCCTTCGAAGCGGTCTTGGAGATGGGCGACGCCGACTTCCTGCCCGAACCCGGGCCCGGCGAGGAAGCGGCCCCGGCGCGGGAAGGACGCGAAGCGCTGCCCGACAACTTTCCGCCGCCGGAGACCCTGCCGCCGCCCCCGGGCGCCGAGATCGAAATTTTCGCCGCCGCCGAGTTGCCCGGCGCGGTCGCCGATTTCATCCGCGAGAATTTCTCCCGCCCCGAACAACGCGAGGCGCAAGAGACCCTGGCCCGGCAAAACCTCCCGCCGCTTCGCGAGGCCCTGGAAGCCAACGGCGTCGACGCGAACACGCCGGAGGGCCGCTGGATCCTCGGCCGCCTCCTGGTCGACGTCGTCCGCGGCCGCGTCGAAACGCCCGCCGGCCCCTCGCTCCGCGTGGGGGCCTTAGGCGCCGAATCCCTGCAGTCCCGTATCGAGGCCGAAAGCGCCCTTTACCGCAGCGTCGAGGCCCTGGGCTTCGAGGCGGGCAGCCGGGAGGGCCTGCGGCTCGCGGCCTTCCTCTACCGCCGGTTCGTCCGCGAGGCGCGCAGCGCCGCCGAGTACCAGACGCGCCTCGCCCTGCTCGCCCACTCCGAGGGTGTTGACGATCCAGGTCCCGAAGAGCGTGTCCTCGAACAGGATGCGCAGGTTCTCCAG
>SZOV01000177.1 GCA_030263375.1 Deltaproteobacteria bacterium PRO3 | reverse complement strand
CATGACCCAAGCGCCCCGCCAGGGTGAAGGCCGGGGCCTCCAGCGCGAAGCCTGTTAAAGAAGCCAGGCGTCCCGCGCCGATCAGCTGCGTCAAGATCCCAGGATTCGGCGTCGAGGCTAGGCGCGATAAGGTCGCCAAGCGCGTCATCCGAAACACCGCCCCCGCCGTCCCCATGGCAAAGAGCATCGCCTGGTCGCTGGATTGCTGGGCCAAATTCCTTAAGAGAAATTCCGCGCGGGGGCCGAAGGCGCCGCGGCCCAAGATCGCATCCAGGCCCTCTTTGGCGCGGGTCCGTAGGGGCCCTTCGCGAAGGGCCCCTACGGCCTCGGCCTCCTGTACCACCGCCGCATACAACTCCGCCGCCGCTTCCACCCGCCCCGCCGCTTCCTGCCGCCGGGCCAGGGCCAGCAGGCCCTCGTAGTAAAGCTCCGGGTCGGCCTCCCGCTCCAAGGCCCGCACTTCCGCCGTCAAGGCGGGGCCGCCCTCCGGCAGGCGCAGCTCCCGCTCTCCCCTGGGACTGTGAACTCGCATGCTCCCTCGCTTTCTAAAACCTGTTAATACCTTCGAAACCTAACCGCGTTCTTGATCGGGTGGCCGGGCGGGGGCCCTCCGCAGTTTGCGAGGACGGTGGGGGTGCAGCCCGGACAGGTCCTGCATTTTAAGGCCTAAACCGCATCGCCTCGAGCAGGTCGCGCAGGCTATAGCGCCCGCGCCGGACGCCCTCGTCGAGCTCCTCGGCGCGCGCGCGGTTCTCGCGGGCCCGGGCCAGCCACTCCGCGCGCTGGTGCTCCGGTACCCCGTAGTCACGCAGCATCTCCACCGCGCCCTCCGCATCTTGCGGGAATCTCCCCAGCACCGCGGCCGCGTCCGAACTTAAAAAGCCCTCCGAGGTGATCAGGATGTTTTCTAGATTCCCGCGGATCGGCTCGGAGTTGAAGCGCAACTGCCGCAGGACGCCCGGGATGCGCTCGGCGTAGCGCGGGTCCAGGTCCTCGGCGCGGAAGTTGAAAAGCCCCGGCGCCTCGCCGTCCAGGAGGCTCTGCACGCCCATCACCATGTCCACCGCCGAGGCCGCGCCCATCGAGTGCCCGACCAGGCCCTTGATCGCGCTCACCGCCATCGGGTGATCCAGGCCCGCATAGCGGAAGGCCTGGTAGAGCGACTGGATCTCGGCGATGTTATTCAATTCGGTCGAGGTCCCATGGGTCTGCACCACCTGCGGCACGGCGCCGCCGTGGGCGCGGGCCTGCTCCAAGGCCACCATCGTCGCGGTGACGATGCCCTGGTCCATCGCGGCCAGGTTGGGCGCCCCGCCCTCCCCGCTGTTGACGTGGATGCCGAGCAGACGGCTGGAGGGCCAATAGCCCAGCTCGATGGCGCGCTGGAAATTCATCCAGGGCAGGCCGCCGGCCGCCTCGGCCACGACGAGGCCCCGGGCGAAGCGGGTGAAGGGCGCGGAGGACTCGCTCATCGCGCGCCGCCGCAGGTCCTGCGGCAGCGTCTCCCAGAGGGCCTCGCGCTCGGGCTGTTTCAGCTGCAGGACCTCGGGGCCCAGCCGGCCCTGCTCCACCAATTTTTTCACCATGCTGTCGACGGTCATGGGGGCGCGGCGGCTGAATCCGGCCACGATCGGGGCCGTGTCGTAGGGCGAGAAGGTCGCGTCGGCGCCGAAGACCATCATCGCGTCCATCGGGTACTCGCCGGGGACGCCGGTTCGCAGCATGGCCAGGCGCGCGCCGAACAGGGCGTAGAGCCCCGAGGCGCAGGCCGCGGAGTTGGCGAGGTTGACCCCGCCGGTGTTGGGCATCTGCCCCGGCATCAGGCCGGGCGGCAGGATGCGCTCCATGGCCCTCGGATCGGCCTTGAGTTCGGCGAAGTCGAAGTGGGGCATGATCAGATTCAGGAAGAGGCCGCGGGCGTCCTCGTTCAAGGCCGACTGCAGTTGGAAGGGCGTCGACTCGGTGCCGCGGCGCGCCCGCTCGTGGATCTCGATGAAGCGCTCCAGTCCCGGGAAGGCCGAACCCTGCGCCGCCCCGAAACGGCTGGAGGCGAAGCTCTCGCTTAAGGGCCGCCCGAAGGCGGCCAGGGCGGACAGCGCCGCATAGAGCCCGTAGACGCCGGAGTCCGAGGCGTTCGCCAGGTTGTTCCGCTGGTTGTCGAAGGCGCCTCCCTTGATCGAGGGCGTGTCCAGGCCCATCCGCGTCAGGAGCCGCCCCGCCGTGCGTAGCGGCTCCGGGATCAGTCCCCCGTGCCGCACCGGCAGGCGCTGCGCCTCGCCCTGCAGCGGGATCTCCCGGATGCCGCTCTGCGAGAGCAGGGTCTCACCGAATTCCCCCGCGATTTGTTCCGGTGCGATCGGGCTGCCGTCCGCGGCCCGCACCCAAGTCTCGCGTCCCGCGTCATCGCGGCCGTTGTAGCGCGTCAAACCGAAGTCCTCCGAGAGGTAGGCCAAGGTCAAGGGCGCGTCGACCCCGTGCATGGCCGCCGCGCGGGTCGCCCGCGCCGTGCCGCGGGTCGTGAGCAGCGAACCGCGGCCCAGGCTGACGACTAGCTGTTCGGGCCTCACGCGCATGCCGCGCAGGAAGGCGGGGGCCGCGCCCGGCTCGAGGCCGGGGGTCTCGGCCGCCGCGGTCCCGACGGCCGGAGCTTCCGCCTCGCGCGCGGCCGATCCCCCGGGTCCTGCAAGGACCGCCGGGACATAGTCGGGGTGAGCGGGGTCCGTGATCGGCACGCGCTGCGCGGCCAACTGCCGGTCCCACGCGACGACGATGCGCAACTGTTCCCCGGGCGGAGGCGGGATGCTTTCTCCACCCAGTGGCGCCATCGAGGGGGAAGGCTCGGCACCCGCGGGTGTTGCGGACTCTCCGGGCAGCACCACCGTGGTCGGCGGCTCCGCCGGACGCTCGCCCAGGCCGAACCAGGAGAGAAACTCGCCGATCGTCTTGCGCCCGGTCAGGATGTCCTCTTCC
>SZOV01000176.1 GCA_030263375.1 Deltaproteobacteria bacterium PRO3 | reverse complement strand
CGCGGAGATCCCGGCGGGGATCGAGACCCTGCCCGAGGGGAAGAAGTGGCGCGAGTTCCTGGCCGGCGGGGAGTACTCCTGGCTGCGGGCCCTCTTGACCTCGCCCCACGTGGTGCAAGGCAAGGACAAGGTCCCCAATCCCCTCGAACCATTGCTGCGGCCCCGTCCCGGCCAAAAGGTCGAGGTCGCCTACGACGCCGAAGGCAAGGAGTACCGTTCCCTCAAGATCCACGACCCGATGATGAAGGTCCCGGGCATCCCCGAGGGCACGCCCGCGGTCGAGATCGAGCGCCAGGAGAGCATTCTCGTCGTCCGCGTCAACCATCCCAAGCCCGCGACGGCCGACTCCCCGGCGGCGGTAGTCCCGCTGGAGCTCTATTACCGTTACAACCCCAAGCAGGGCTACGCCCCGATCCACGAGGTCATGGACGGGAAGAACGAGCGCATTAAGGACTTCTACGCCCAGCTTTGGTTCGGCGAGGCGAAGATCGACGACCTGCAGGTCACGCAAAGCTTCACCTCGAGCTATCGGGTCACCCGCGAGGACATCCGCGCCTTCACCCGCGCCATCGGCAACCGCCAAGAGGCCTTCACCGATCGCGGGCAGGAGAAGCTGCAGGCCCCGCTCGACCTCGCGATCGTGGCCGCCTGGGAGCCGCTCATCAAGACGATCTTCCCGAAGAGCATCGACGGGAACATCTTCCGCCTCTTGCACTTGAGCAACGGCTTCCGAGTCCTCGACCCGCGTCCCTTCCAGGAGGGCGACAAGATCGACACCGCGATGCGCATCCTCGAGGTGCGCAACCTGGAGGGCGGCAAGCGCGTGACCGTGCAAGGCACCCTCAGCCGGGACGGCAAGCCCGCGGTCGAGCTCAAGAGCCAATTCTTCATTCGGGGCCGCTTCGGATTCGAGAGCGATTCCTTCCACGACCGCCTGGAACGGCGCACGGTGAACCTAGACGGGCCGGAGGCGATCGCGGTGCTGCGTTCCAAGCCCTGGATCGAGCTGGAGGAGGGCGTCGAGCTGAGGCCCGGCGACCGGCTCACCTTCGAGGTCGAGCACTTCGACCTCTTCGCGGGCAAGGACAAGCTCGCCACGACCACCTCGTCCGGCGTGGTGTTTCGCAACGGCGCCCGCGTCGGGAGCGTCGCCTATGCGCGGCACGACGTCTCGGGCAACGAGGCCCGGGCCTATCTCGAGCGCCACGGCGAGCCGGCCGACGCCATGCAGCCGCTGGCCGCCCCGAGGAACCTCTTGGCCGAGGCCGACGTCGTGACGGCCCCCAAGGACAACCAGGGCTACGCCGTCGCCTCGCGCGACCTGAACCCCATCCACGTCAATCCCTACATCGCCGACTTGGCCGAGCTGCCGACGACGATCACCCACGGGATGTGGACCTCCGCCAACGGCCGCCGCGTCGTCGAGACCCACGTGGCGAAGAACCGCCCCGAGCGCGTCGTCGCCTACGAGGCGCAGTTCCAAGGGATGGTGAAGCCGGGCGACACGCTCAGCACCCAGGTGCGCCAGATCGGGATGCGCGAGGGCCGTCAGGTCCTCGAGGTCGAGACCGTCAACCAGGACGGCGCGACCGTCCTCAAGGCCACGGCCGAGGTCGAGGCCCCGAAGACCGCCTACGTCTTCACCGGCCAGGGCTCCGCCGAGCCCGGCATGGGCATGGAGCTCTACGACAGCTCGCCCGTCGCCAAGGCGATCTGGGACAAGGCCGACGCGCACACCCGCGAGACCCTGGGCTTCTCGATCCTGGACATCGTCCGGAACAACCCCAAGGAGCTCACCATCCACTTCGGCGGGCCGAAAGGGGCGAGGATTCGCGAAAACCTGCGCGCCCTGCGTCAAGAGGTCGTGGTGGTGGAGGACGGCAAGTCGGTGCGCAAGTCCGTGCCGCTCTTCGCCGAGATCGGCGAGACCAGCGACAGCTTCACCTTCCGAGCCCCGAAGGGCCTGCTCTTCGCGACGCAATTCACCCAACCCGCGATCACCTTGGTCGAGATGGCGGGTTATGCGGACATGCGCGCCAAGGGCCTGATCCCGAGGGACGCCTACTTCGCGGGCCACAGCCTCGGCGAATACGCCGGCCTCTCGACCGTCGGCGAGGTCTTGCCGGTCGAGTCCGTGGTGGAATTGGTCTTCCTGCGCGGCATGACCATGCAGGGCGCCGTGGCGCGCGACGCGCAGGGTCGGTCGCCGTACGCGATGGCGGCGGTCAATCCCCGTTCCGCGGGATCCAAATTCGACGACGCGGCCCTGCGCCGGGTCGTGGACGCCATCGCCGGGAAAAGCGGCCAGCTCCTGGAAGTCGTCAACTTCAACGTCGAGAACACCCAGTACGTGGTGGCCGGCGAGATCGGCAATATCGAGGCCTTGAATCAGGCGATGGCCGCCCTCAAAAGGGCGCCGGCCAGGTTGGGCGACCTGGATTCGCTGGTCGCCGAGGTGCTCCAAGACGTCGCGAAAAAGAAAGCGGCGGCCCCGGACGGCGTGCTGACTTTGAAGCGCGGGGCCTTGATTCCTTTGGAGGGCATTGACGTGCCCTTCCACTCGCGATTGCTGCGCGACGGCGTACCCGCCTTCCGCGGCATGCTCGAGGCGAAGATGCCGAAGCAGCTCGACATGAGCCGCTTGGAAGGGAAGTACGTCCCCAACCTCACGGCGCAGGCCTTCTCTCTCGAAAAATCCTATGTCGAGGCCGTCTACGAGCAGACGCAGAGCCCGGTCTTGAAGTCGGTCTTGGAAAACTGGGAGACGCAATCCCAGGATCGCCAGGTCTTGGGGCGCAAGCTCTTGATCGAGCTGCTCGCCTACCAATTCGCCTCTCCCGTGCGCTGGATCGAGACCCAGGATCTCCTCTTCCAGCAGGGCGGGGTGGAGCGCCTGATCGAGGTCGGACCCGCGCCGACCCTCTCGGCGATGGCCAAGCGCACGCTCGACGGGGAAAAATACGAGGGCGCCGCGCCCCGCGAGCTGTACTCTTATAAGAGCGACCGGGACGCGATTTATCACGAAGGCGGGGATGCGGT
>SZOV01000175.1 GCA_030263375.1 Deltaproteobacteria bacterium PRO3 | reverse complement strand
TGCGCCACGCCCCGCAGCAGGTGCTCGACCCGCGGCGCGATCGCGCCCCGGCCCAGCAGGGCGTCCAGCTCGCGGCGTGCCCTCGAGGCCAGCGCCGCGTGATCCGCGGGTCGTCCCGGGTAATCCTGCTCGAGGGTCTGCGCGATGCCGGAGAAGAACAGCATCGCCAGCTCCGGCCGGTGTCCGCGCGACAACCGCAGGCCCAGCGCGTGCAGGCCCTGGTAGAAGAGCGAGGCATCGCTCTCTTGGGAGAGGGAGAAGATTTCTTGGAGCAGTTCGGGGGAGAAAGTGCGGGCGAAGCGGGCGCGCTCGCTCTCGGGGAGGGACTCGTAGGCGCGGCGCAGGTCCAGGCCCTCTTCGCGCACCCGACGACCCGCCGCCGCCGATTCCAGCAGGCCCGCCAAGATCCCCGCGGACGAGGCTAAAGCAGCGCCCGACTCGCCGCCCAGCGCAGGCCTCGGCCCGCGCGCAAGGGCGCCTCCAAAAAAGAGAGAATCAGTCGTCGTAAACCCCATGAAACCAGCCAATACAAAAATATACGTTGATTGGCGAGCTTATCGGGCCCGAAGGCTCAAAGTTGCTTTTATGAGACAAAAGAAAAGGGCCCCACCATGGGGCCCCTCCTGGAGAAAGAGATAGAGAAAAAAACTACATTTGGGGATCCTGCCCCATGTAAAGGTAGGGGCTGTACTTATACATCTGGGGATCCTGCCCCTGGAGCATCTGCGGGTCCTGCCCTTGCAACATCTGAGGGTCTTGTCCCTGCAACATCTGCGGGTCCTGCCCGGAGACCGTTCCAGTTTTTGTGGTGGGGGCCAAGACCTGGGAATAGATCGTCAATAAGGTCTTGCTGTCGTAAGTGCTGCGGAGCTGCGCCGAGGCCTCCGTAAGAGCAAATCCAAATACCATCGTAAAAACAAAACAATAGATAAACTTCCTCATCTTCTACCTCCCATTTGGTCCGTTGCTTACCTGCGGGGAGATAAAGCAATGCGAGTGCCAAGCTTCTAAAAATAAATTTTATCTATATATTTCAATAAATTATTACTTTTTATGAAAGCAAAGCATAAGTACAGAGCCGGGGGCCGAGGGTTCTAAAAATGATAAAGAATTCCATCACCTAGAGGGCTTATTCACAAACCTCTTTATTTCCCGGGGACTTATCCACAGGCTTTTAGGCAGTCACTGAGGTGACGGGGGATGGGTAGGAATCGACCTGCCTTATCGGACCGGCGGGGCCTCGGGGCTTAAATCCCGGGGCTGCGGGCGGCCGAAGCGCTGCACCCGACGGAAGGCCCCTACCGAGTCGTCGACCGCGGTCTCGCGGTGGGCGTAATTTCGGGAGGCCGGATAATAGAAAGGCCCGTAGGGCACCCGCACCGAGCCGCCCGAGAGGACCACATAGCCCGGCTCGCCGTGGGAGGCGGTGTATTCCCGGACATTGCCCAGATTGTCGACCGTCCCGTAGATCGAGAAGTCCCGATACAGTCTCTGGTCCATGACGTGCTTCCCCACCGGCTGGGGGTAGGTGGAGTTCTTGAGCTCGCCGGAGAAGGCCAGCCGCGAAATCAAATAGAAGGGGGCGAAGTCGTAGCCCCAGGGGAAGTTCCAGGGGAAGGCGTTGCGGTCGACCTTTTCCTTCTCCTCGGCGGTGGGCAACGAGTACTCCCTCCCCTGCCGCTCGGACTCCCAGCGCAGGAAGACCTCGGCCGCCAAGCGGGAGATGGCACTGATCGGCTGCTCTTTAAGGATGGGGTCGCCGTTGGGATCGAGGTGCTCGGTCGGGTCCATCAGGCGGTAGCGCTTCCAGGGGCCGAAGCCCTCGGGACGCAGCCGCCAGTAATAATGGTTGCCGCGCTGCCGATTGATAAAGTGCTCGAAGGCGGCGCGCAGGCCTTCCTCCCGATAGACCCGCCAGGTGTCGCGGAACAGGTCGCGGGAGATGCGCTGCGGCGGGACGTTCTTGCGGGGCATGAAGCTGCGGGCCTCCTCGATGCGCCCCTCGGCCACGAGGTGCTCGATGAAGGGGATGTATTCGCCCACCGTCACCGGCTTGCGCGAGATCGCGAAGGTGGGCAGCTCGATCTCGTGCATCGGAAAGCTGTAGACGTTGGAGGGCATGCCGTCCTCGTAGAAATCGAAGCCGGTGAAGGAGCGCCCGCCCTGCACCAACGCCATGTCGGAACCGAGCTCCGACTCGGGGACCATCTCGATCGGCACGTCGAGGAAGCGCCCCTCGACCACGCCGCGCTGGATGTCCTGATAACTCACCCGCAGCGGGACGCGCATCGGCGCGTAGCCCGGCGCGGACAATTCCAAGACATAATAGCCGGCCCCCAGGCCCAGGCGTTGGTTCCAATCCGCGAGCGCCCCCTCGGCCACCGTCTCGCCCTCGCGGAAGGTGCCCAGCTCGACGCCCCGCGCGTCGGTCTCGCGGCGGATGCGGAGGACGCGCAGGCGGGCTCGGCCCTCGAGCTCGGGATTCAGCAGCTCCCCGTCGGAGAGCCGGGAAAGGCGCAGGGCCAGCGGCGTCGTGCCGGTCAGCAGGGAGCTGAACATCGGGCCGCCGTCGGGCTTGAGCGGAAAATCGTTGGCCTGTATCCGCCGCGCCAGGGCGCGGCGCACGCTGCGCGGCATCCGGTCGCCGCCGTCCACCAGGCGCTCCCAGCTGAGCTCCGCGATCATCCGCCGGGCGGCGGAGCTGCGGTCGTACTTCATCACCTCGCTCAAGCGCGTCACCAAGTCCTCCACCCCCTGGTGCCAGGACTCGCGGTCCTGCCGCAGGCTCCAGATCATCTGATGCATGCGCGTCCAATGCGCCGGATCGATGCGGGAGGCGACGTTGAAGCGCATCCAGGAGGCCTTGGTCAGGGCCTCGGCCTCGCGCATGCGCTCGCGGAGGTGATCCAGCGCCTCGCGGTCCGAGCGGGCGCGGGCCATCAGCACCGCCTCGCGGAGCTCGGCGGCGTTTTGGAAGCGCCTCGCCGGATCGGGGTCCATCGCCTTGCGCGCGATGCTCTCCAACTCGTAGAGGTAGTCGGGATGGGTGCCGGTCAGGATGTCGCGGAAAGACGGCGGATCGAGGCTGGGGTCCTGGCCGTAGAGCAAAATGGAACGGGGATTGATCTTGGTCTGGCCCTGCAGGTGCTCGCCTTCCCGAATCGGGACCAGGCGCGGCTCTCCGCGCACCGGGTCGCCGGGCCGGTATAGCCCCAAGGGATGCAGGCCCGTCGCCATCTCGTAGAGGATGACGCCCAAGGAGAAGATATCCTGCGAGCGCTCATTGGGCCCCCGATCCAGGCGCGTCATCTCCGGCGCGATGTAGCCCGGCGTCCCCGCCATCGTGGAGGCGCTGGCGCGCGGCGGGCGGTGGCGCAGGGCCTCGGGCGAGAGGCTCATGCGACCCTCGGCGATCTTCTCCCCGAGGTGCCTCGCCAATCCCCAGTCTAGGATGCGCATGCGGACATTGCGGTCGACCATGAGGTTGTCGGGCTTGAGATCGTTGTGAACCACGCCGTGCTGGTGGGC
>SZOV01000174.1 GCA_030263375.1 Deltaproteobacteria bacterium PRO3 | reverse complement strand
GGCCCCAGGAGCGGCATCGGGTTGAGCAGGAGCTCGAGGTGGAAATCCCCCAGGGCGTAGCCGCGCCGCAGGTCGACGCCGTCGACGCGGTCCCAGCGCCAGCGGGTGTCTCGGATCAGCGGCGGCCCGACGCGGCGGAGCCTGGAATCCAGCAAGTAGACGTCGCCGCTCCGGTCGCCGCGCAGCCGCAGCGCGCCGCTGCCGTTCCAGCGCCGTGGGTCCTCGGGATAATTCATGCGGAAATTTCCCTCGAGGTGGCCGTCCAGGCCGACGAAGCGGGCGCCGCCCGGCAGGTTGCGCCGTAGCCGCGGCGGCAGGACGTCGAGGCCTTGCAGGTTGAAGGCCAGGTCGAGGTTGCGGAGCGCCGTGGGGCGGCTTTGGGGGTCCAGCTCCACCTCGAGACCGCCCCTCTCCGTGCCGTTGAGCCGGACCCGGATTGGGCCGCGCAGGCGGCCGGCCGGGCTGCCCCCCTCGTTTGCCCGAAGGTCTAGAAGCGGGACTCGGATCAGGAGGTTGCCGGCCTGGAGCTCGAGACGGTCCAGCTCGGCCTCCAGCCGCGGCTGCCGCAAATAGACCAAGCCGCCCTGGCGCCCGAGGCTAAACGCCTCGCCTTCGAGCCGAAAGTCCCACAGCGTTCGTCCGTCCGCCTCGGCGAAGCGTTGGGCGCGGAGAATGCCGCCGATCAGGTTGAGGGCCGGCGCGGGCGCCCCGCCCGGCGCGGGAGCCGGGTTAAGGTCGAGGAGGTCTAAGTGCAGCTCCGCGGCGTCCTCGAGGAGGGCGGAGAAATCGTAGGCGCGGGGCTCGGCGTCGCGCAGCGGCAGCGGGAGGCGGCCGCGGAGGTCGACCCGATGGTGGTTTCCCCAGACGCCGCGCAGCTCGACCGTCGCAGGGAGGCTGCGGTGCCGCGCGAGCGTCGCGTCGTTAAGCGAGAAGCCCTCGAGGACGCGGCCATCGCGGAAAATTTCTTGGTCGGGGTCGTCGCTGAAAAACAGCTCCCCGTCGCGGAAGACCTCGCGTCGGCTCGAGGCGTCGATCAGCTCCAGGCCTTCGATGGAAAGCGCCGTGCTGCCGGGGATGGGCGCGGGCCCCCCGGCGCCGAGTCGAAGCGTGGTGAAGAAGGCCAGCGGCGCGCGCAACTCGAAATTTCCCCGCGGGCCGCGGAGCTCGGCGCTCAACACCAGGTTGCCCTCGAGGTGCAGCTCGCCGGCGGCGGGATCGAATGCGCCGCGCAGTCCCGGCGGGATCGTCACGCCCAGCAAGGTACGGGGCGTCTCGCCGCCGCGCAGGGCGCCGCTCAGGACGGCGGGCTCCGCGCCGGCCGCGGCGTCGCCGAGGGAGAGGCGGAGCTCCGGCACCGTGACCGAAAGATCGCTCAGCCCGAAGGCCCAGCGACCCGCGTCGTGGAACGCCACGCGGAGGTTGCCGCTTAAGCCCAGGCCGCGCCAAGCCGGCCGCAGCAGGGAAAAGACGGCCTCCAGCGAGACCTGCGCCTCCAAGGAGCGCAGCTCGCGGGCGACAGGGTCGAGGCGGAGGCGCAGGGCGGGACCCTCCGCGGGTCCCGTCACGCGCGCGGAATCCAAAATCAGGCGCGGCTCCTCCGTGTCCGGGTCGCGCCCGTAGCCCATCGCCTGGAAGACGAGGGAGAGGGGCGTCAGCGTCGCCTCGACCTCGCGCCCCGGCGTCACGACGGCGCGCAGCCCCAACCGCGAGGGTCCCAGGTCCAGCATCCCCGGAAGGAAGAGATCTTGGAGGTCGCCGAGCTCCAAGTTCAGCTCGCTGCCTGTCTGGACCAATTCGAAGAGGCTTTGCAGCCTTCGCCCGCTGCCGAGGAAGAGGCGCGTTAGCCACGACTCCGAGCCCGCAGGCCGGGGCGGATGGTTGTCGCGAAAATTTTGGATCCGGCCCAGCAGGTCGTTGAGCTCATAGGCCCGGGGCGGAGGCGCCTCGGAGATCGCCGGCGAGCGGAATTCCGTCGGCAGGGGCAGGCAGAGATGGGCCGAGACGCCGGCACCGCCGCCCAGGTTGAAAATTTCGGGATAAAGGGCGATGCCCGCGGTGTAGTGCGGGTGAGGCGAGGCCAGCAGTCCCTGCCGCGGGTCGGCGAGCAGGGATTGGGGCAGGAGACAGAGATCGCCGTCGGACTCGAAGATCGCCTGACGCGAGACCCCGGAGAGGTTGGCGAAATACGGTCCGTCGACCGAGACGCCGTGCAGGGCCAACAGGCCACGCTCCAAGGGTAGCTCGTTCCCCTCCGCCTCGAGGCGAAGCTCCAGGCGCGCGCCCGGCGCCGCGTGGACTTCGGTGGTGTAGGTGCTCCAAGAGTTGAAATCCTCCCGCCGCGAAGCATTGTAGGTGAAGCTGCGCAGGCCCAGGCTCAAGCCCAGGGAGGCGTCCCGGACGTCGACGAAATAAGGCCGGACTCCCGGGTGCGCGGCCCTCAAGGTCTCGCGGTAATTCTCCCGCACCCACCAAGAGAAGGCGGGCAGTAGGTCGCGGTCCCGGGCGAGGCGCTCGGGCCAGTGCGGGCGGGCGGGACAGGCGATGTCGGGCGGGACCGTCGCGGCCGCATCGGAGCCGTTGCGGCCGCCCTCGGGTCCCAGCGCCGGATCGCGCGTCAGCCATTCCAATTCGTTTCGGCTGGGTCGCGTGCCCTCGCCGCCGTGGCAATTATTGCAAGGGGTCATGCCTCAGTCCTCGCGATTTCTCAGCGCCCCGTTCGCACCGGCCAGCGCACGAAGCGGAAGGAGCCGCCGCGGTCCGGGTCGTTGAGATAGATGTTCGCCCAGTAGTTCGGATCCAGTTCGAAGGTGGTGCGGCGCCGGCCGTCGGCGCCCGCGCGGCCCTCCATCACGAAGCGCGGCACGCGGATGCCGCCGAATTGGCCGCGGCCGTCCGTCTCGTGGATGTTCAAGATCAGGTCGTCGAGCTGGGTGCGCCAATCGCCGGAGGCCTCGCGGCTGATGGCGACCCCGCCGATGCGGAAGAAGTCCCCGTCGCCCAGCAGGGCGCGCACGGCCTCGGGCAGGTGGGCGACCAGCGGGCCCATGTCGGGCCGTCGCTCGCGCCGCGTCGCGCGTCCGCCCAAGTCGGGGAAGAGGCCGCGGACGAAGCCCCAGATCGGCAGGCCCACCCAGATGCTGCCCCCGCCGCGCACATGGTGGATGGTGATGGGGCCGGAATGCAGCTCGCGGATCTGGCCGCGGGG
>SZOV01000173.1 GCA_030263375.1 Deltaproteobacteria bacterium PRO3 | reverse complement strand
TCGACCTGACGCGCTATCAGGTCCTGAACTGCTTCATGGGGCGCGCCGGCCTGATCAACTCGGGCGGGGCTTCCGTCGGCAAGGACGACCTGGCCCAGGCGGTGCGCACCGCGGTGATCAACAAGCGCGCCGGCGGCATGGGCCTGATTTCGGGACGCAAGGCCTTCCAGAAGCCGATGAAGGACGGCGTCGAGTTGCTGAACGCGATTCAGGACGTTTATCTCTCGAAGCAGGTGACCGTCGCCTAGGGTCCTTCCCGACGCGAAAATCTGTACCATTTCACCTGCGAGGACCTTCGCCGACGTGCCGCGCTCCGTCGAGTTTTCAGAAATGTCACAGGCCCGTGGCGGCGCCGCCAAGCCCTCGGGCAAAAGGACCTAATCGAATAAATGTCGATTGCGGCGCCGGCCCGGATTCGGTATGGGCTGTGCCGGCTAAGGAGAGTTATGCGAAAAGGAATTTCCCTCGGATTCACTTGTGCGCTTGCCTTGTCCCTGATGTTCGCCGCCCCCGCTCGGGCCCTGGACGCGAAGTACCAGGATGCCAACGGCGACCTGCTCGCCGACGCGCCGGCCGATCCGAGCAAGCTGATCGATCCGCCCGTGCTGATTTTCGCCTACACTCCCGTCGAGGATCCCGCCGTCTACGCCAAGGTCTGGGACGGCTTCCTCAAGCACATGGAAAAGGTCACGGGCAAGAAGGTCGTCTTTTTCCCCGTGCAGTCCAACGCCGCGCAGATCGAGGCGATGCGGGCCGGCCGTCTGCACGTCGCGGGCTTCAACACCGGCGGGACGCCGCTCGGCGTGAACTGCGCGGGCTACGTGCCCTTCGCGATGATGGCGGGCGACAACAACGCCTTCGGCTACGAGATGGAGATCATCACCTATCCGGGCAGCGGCATCGCCAAGGTCGAGGATCTCAAGGGCAAGAAGCTGGCCTTCACCTCCGAGTCCTCCAATTCGGGCTACAAGGCGCCCTCGGCCCTGCTCAGCAAGCAGTTCAACCTGATCGCGAGCCGCGACTTCACCCCGGTGTTCTCCGGCAAGCACGACAACTCGGTGTTGGGTGTCGCCAACAAGGACTACGACGCGGCGGCCGTCGCCAACGAGGTCATGAAGCGGATGATCCAGCGCGGCGTCGTCAAGCAGGACCAGATCGTCTCGATCTACAAGTCGCAGACCTTTCCCACCACCAGCTACGGCACCGTTTACAACCTGAAGCCGGAACTGGCCGCCAAGATCAAGCAAGCCTTCTTCACCTTTCCCTGGGCGGGCTCCGAGCTGGCCAAGGAATTCTCCCAGCAGGGCGTGACCAAGTTCATGGAGATCAATTACAAGACCCATTGGGACATCGTCCGCCAGATCGACGCGACCATGAACGTCAGCTACGCCTGCAAGTAGGCCGGGGCCCCATGCTTGAGATCGAGAAGCTCACCAAGAAATACCCGACCGGCGATCTCGCCCTGACCGACGTCAGCCTCGCGGTGCCCGCGGGCCAGCTGGTGGGATTGATCGGCCCCTCGGGTGCGGGCAAATCCACGCTCATCCGCTGCGTCAACCGGTTGGTCGAACCCAGCTCCGGCAGCATCCGGCTCAACGGCGAGGACCTCACCCGCTTTGGCAAGCGCCGGCTGCGCGAGGCGCGGCGGCGCATCGGGATGATCTTCCAAGAGCACGCCCTGATGGAGCGTCTGACCGTGATGGAGAACGTCCTCTCCGGGCGCCTGGGCTACGTGGGTTTCTGGAAGAGCTTCTTTCGCAAGTTCCCCGGCGAAAGCGTCGCCGAGGCCTTCAAGATCCTCGACCGCGTCGGGCTGGGCGCCTTCCCCAACAAGCGCGCCGACGCCCTGAGCGGCGGCCAGCGCCAGCGCGTCGGCATCGCCCGCGCCCTGCTGCAAAATCCCGACCTGCTTTTGGTCGACGAGCCCACCGCGAGCCTCGACCCCAAGACCTCGCGGCAGATCATGCGCCTGATCTGCGAGCTCTGCGCCGAGCGCGGGCTCTCCGCCATCGTCAACATCCACGACGTGCCGCTGGCCCAGGCCTATCTGCCGCGGATCGTCGGGCTCAAGGCCGGCAGGATCGTCTACGACGGCCCGGCCCAAGGCCTGACGCCGGAGGTGCTCACCCGGATCTACGGCGAGGAGGATTGGGCCAAGACCGAGCGCTCCGAGGACGAGGAGGGCGCCGGGGAGCAGGAGACCCTGAAGGTGGAAAAAGTTCTCGAGGCGTCATGAGCGAGGCGACTTACCCGACAACCTGGACCAAACCCAAGCTGATCCCCAGCCCGGTCAAGCGCTACGGCCTCTACGTCTTGATCGCGGTTTATTTAGCCTTGGCCGTCCGCGACATCGAGTTCGACTGGGGCCGCATGACCGTGGGCCTGGAGCGCGGCTGGGCCTTTCTCTCGGGATTTTTCCATCCCGACCTCCGCTCGCGATGGGAAGAGATCGTCATCGGGATGAAGGAAAGCCTGACGATGACCGTCGTCGCCAGCGTGGCGGGGATCCTGATCTCGGTCCCCTTTGGCCTGGGCGCCGCCAAAAACATCTCGCATCCGGTCGTTTACTTTTTCTGCCGGACGGTCATCGCCTTTTCGCGCAGCTTTCAGGAAGTGATCATCGCGATCCTCTTCGTCGCCATGTTCGGCTTCGGGCCCTTCGCGGGCTTTCTCACCATCGTGGTCGCCACCATCGGTTTCCTCGGCAAGCTCATCGCCGAGGCCATCGAGGACATCGACCCGGCGCAGGTCGAGGCGATCCGTGCGACGGGGGCCTCCTGGGGCCAGACCTTCAACTACGGCGTGCAGCCCCAGATCATGCCCCGCTTCGTCGGCCTCTGCATGTACCGGCTCGACATCAACTTCCGCGAGTCCGCCGTGGTCGGCATCGTCGGCGCCGGCGGGATCGGAGCCACCCTGAACACCGCCATCGAGCGCTACGAGTTCGACGTGGCGGCGGGGATCCTCCTGCTGATCATCGCGATCGTGATCGCCCTGGAGTACGCCTCGGCCTTTGTCCGAAAGAGGGCGCAATGAGCCAACCGGTCTGGAAAAGGCGGACGACCACCCGATCGCTGCTGGCCTGGTTCGCCTGGCTGCTCTTGGTCGCCGTCACCGTCTACTGCTGGAAGGCGATGAACGAGAACACGATCTGGGAGTTCGTCAAGGACTCGCCGCGCCAGATCGCCGAGATCGGCGGCCGGATGTTCCCGCCGAAGTGGGATTATTTTCCGATCCTGCTCAAGCCGCTCTGGGACACGATCAACATCGCGACCCTGGGCACGGCCCTGGGTGTGCTGATGGCGATCCCGGTCTCCTACCTCGCGGCGCGCAACGTGACGCCAAGTCTGTGGGTCTTAAGGCCCATCGCCATGTTCCTCATCGTCGCCTCCCGTTCGATCAACTCCGTCATCTGGGCCCTGCTCCTCGTTTCGATCCTCGGCCCCGGCCTGCTCGCCGGCATCCTGGCGATCGCGCTGCGCTCGGTGGGC
>SZOV01000172.1 GCA_030263375.1 Deltaproteobacteria bacterium PRO3 | reverse complement strand
CCGACACCGGGCAGTTCGACGCGCCGCCGCCCCCCGCCGGACCTCCGAGTGAGGCGATTCGGTCCGCAGGCGTTCCAGCTCGGGGAGCAACGCGGCGCTCTCGCGGGGGCCGAGTCGGGAGAGGGCCCGCTCTTGGACGGCGCGGTCGTTCGAGGCGAGCAGGGGGCGCCACAGCTCGACGGCCCGTTCGGGACGCCCGCTGGCGGCGTAGGCCTCCGCCCAATCGGCCCGCTCCGCGAGGGAGGCGGCCTCGCGCATCGCGGCCGGGTTGGGGATGGCCGCCTCGCTGCGCAGGCGGGTCAGGGCCAGGCCGGCGCGGAAATAAACCGTCCGGCTGTAACGGAAAAAGCCCCGCAGTTCGGGGAGCGCCTCTTCTACCTGGCCGAGTCGGCCCAGGGCCTCGAGGGCCGCGATGCGGTCCAGGGCGGAGGGCTGCCAGGTGAAGGCGCGCTGTCGCAGGGCGGGCATCATCTCGGCGTCGCCCAATTCCACCCGCGCGGTTTCGGCGAGCATCGCGACCGGCGCCGGGTAGGCGGCGCTCAAGGCGCGCAGCTCCGACAGGGTCTCGACCGCCCGCAGCGCGACCAGGCCCTCGAGGGCCGGGGCCACGACGAGCAGATGCGGGTGGCGGAGGGCCGGCAGCAATTCGGCGATCACCTCGGCGCGGTGGCTCGCGCCGAAGGCGCGAAGCGCGGCCAGGGCTGTGGCGGACTCCGAACCGTTTTGGCGGAACCACTCGCCCAAGAGCGGGATGCCGCCGGCGAGGCGGTGCTCGCGAATCCAGACGATTTGCTCGACCCGGCTGAGCGGGCGGCCTTGCCGGGCCAGGTAGGCCAGCGAGGAGCGGAGGAGGGCTGCGTCGGCGCCCCTTGCCCCTTCGGCGAGGCGAAACTCCAAGGGCAGCCCCGGTGGAAGCGCCCGCCCGCGCGGGGAGTTCACGCCCGTCTCGTAGGGGAGCGGGAGCTGCGCGGTCGCGGCGCGCCGACCGCGGGCGCCGCCCGGACCGGCGGCCATCGCGAAGACGGTGTTGGGGAGATCCCCCGGTCCCCCGGCAGGGACTAAGCGAGGGAGGCGCAGCGCCAAGGCCTCGAGACGCGGGACCGAGAGCAGCGCCTCGCCGCGCACGTCGAGCAGGCGATCGCCGCGGGCCTGGGCCTCGCCGAAGGCCTGGTGGGCCAGGCGGCCGCCGGCGTGGAACTGCAAGAGCGTCGCGAAGGCGTCGGTGAATTCGGTCGCCCCGTCATGGTGTTCCCGCAGGCCGAGCCGGGCCTCGAGGCGGTGGCTCGCGAGGATGCCGGCCAGCATCGCGGCCTGGGGCAGGAGTGTCCGCATTAGGCCGGCAGAGAGGCCGGGGCCTTGCGCGTAGCGCCGCAGCGCGAGGCCGCTGAGGCCCCCGAAGGCCTTGAGGCCCAAGAGGGTCAAGGCGCCGCCGGCGAATTCCCGCCCGATCGCCCCCGGGCTCCAGTCCTGCTCGCGGCCCAAGGCCGCGTGGCCGAGCCGCGAGGCCGCGGTGAAGGCCGGGGCCTCGGCGAGGAAGCCCAGGGCGCCGGCGGAGAGCCGGGCCCCGAGGCCGCGCGTCAAAATATTTCCGGAAGGCGTCAAGGCCAGGCGGCTCAAGGCCGCCAGGCGCGTCATGCGAAAGACGCTGCCCGCGACCCCCATGGCGAAGATGGCGGCGGGGTCGCTGGCCTGCTGGGCGAGGCCCCGCAGGAGAAACTCGGCGCGGGGCCCGGCGGCGCCGCGGCCCAAGATCGCGTCGAGGGCGCGTTGCGCGCGCTGTTGTAGGGGCGAACCTTGTGTTCGCCCTCCCCCATCGTGCAGGAGGGCGAACACAAGGTTCGCCCCTACAATTTCCGCATACAACTCCGCCGCGACATCGACCCGCCCCGCGTGTTCCTCCCGCTGCGCCAGGGAGAACAGCCCCTCGAGGTAGAGACGATCGTCGGTCTCCCGCGTCAAGGACTCCAGTTCCCGTCGGGTCGAAGATCCGAGGCTCGCTGCCCAGGAGCCGTTGGGTTGCAGGCGTTCCACGGCTAGGTCCTCCCCGGGGCGTCGAGGTTGCGGAACCAATGCAGGCGGGTGCGCTGGCCGGCGGGGCCGAATTCGATCACGTCGCCGTCCTGCAATTCGATGCGGCCTTCGGGCCTGAGCGGGAGCTCGCGCAGAGTCCGGCCGCGCGGAGGGGCGGTTTCCTCGCCCCGCAGCAGCCGCACCGGCGCCTCATTGCCGGAGCGGGGCGCCGCCTGAAAGAGATAGGCGTCGCCGTCCTGAAGCAAAAAGAATTCTACGTCCGCTCCCGGGATCTCGTAGCGCCGCGCGCGGGGGTTCCAGGCGCCGTGTAGATAGATGCCGCCGGGGCCGGGGTTCGCTCCGACCGGGATCGGGTCGCCGCCCTTCAGGCGCGGGCTGAGCAGGATGCGGGTCCCGCCCTCCGCCTCGTAGACGAGGTCGGGGAGACGCAAGAGGGGGGCCGGGTAAATCGCGCGGTAACGCTCGAGCAGCTCGGGAGGGATGACCTGGCGCGGGGTTCGGATCTCCGCGTTGGAGAACAGGTCGGCGAGGTCGTCCGGACGTCGGCGGAGGTCGTGCTCCAGGTGCCCTGCGTCGCCCGCCGCTTCCACCCGCGGCGCCTCCGCGCGGATCAGGGCGAGCCGGAAACCGGGCCGCGGGGCGATCCACAGCAATTCCGTCCCGTTCATTTGGATGCGGTCTCCGTTGCTTAAGGGCCGGCTCGGCCGGCCGCCGGCCAGGGGCTGGCCGTTGACGCGGATGCCCTCGCGGCGCACCAAGTCCTGCAGGGCCTTGGGCACCGTCTCGACGCGGGCGACCTGCCAGTCCATCGCCAGGTAGCCGCTCCCGTCGCTCTCGATCAGAAAGGGTCTGGCGGAGGTTTCCTCGGAGGATGCGCGGCTCAGGATCCCGCCCAAGGTGCCGAGGGCGCTCAGCTGCTCGGCGGTGATGCCGCGGACGCCGCGGGTATAGGTCGGCAGGACGTAGCCGGCGGAGGAATGATAGAGCGGGACGCCCAGGCGGAATTCGGAACCGGGCAGCAGCGGTAGGGCCAAGACCGGCTTTTGCAGGGCGTCGGCGAATTGCTGCAGGTCGAGGTGCTGGCCGATGCGGAAGAGGGTCTCGTCCTCGCTCGCCCGCTCCGGCAGCGGGGTCTGCGGGAGGGCGTGCGTCAACTCGAGGATGCGGGTGAAGCAGCCGTTCGCCAAGTCGACGCCGACGTCGAAGACCCGCGGACCCTTGCGGCGCGCGGCAAAGCGCGCGTTGCTGCGCATCGGTCCCCCGCCCGTCGGGGCGCCCCCCGACAACACCGAGATCAATTCCTCGGGGCTGACCGTCCGGTAGAGGTTGTCTTCATGGGCGAAGTTCAGCCGCTCCGCGACGAGTTGCGCCTCGCCCGCGAGCGGCGCGTCGGCGGGGGGCGGTCCGCCCAGTCCGCGGAAGATAGCGCCGCGGTGGCGCTGGAAAAATTCCGGGGATTCCTTCGGCTCGCCGCGATAGTGGTCGTAGAGGCGCTTGAGGCCGTAGGCGGCGCCGCCGCCGGCCAGGGTCAGCAGCGTGGTGACCACCTCGATGCTGAGCGGGTCAAAGATGTGCATG
>SZOV01000171.1 GCA_030263375.1 Deltaproteobacteria bacterium PRO3 | reverse complement strand
TAATCGCTCCCCAGACTTTTTGCCAACACCGCATTGATGCCGCCCGTAATGCTCGTAATCAAACCGACAGCGGCGACAATAATCGCCAAACCAATCATCGTCGCGCCCGCCGTAATCGCCGCGCGGTAAGGTTGACGCGCGAGATTGCCTTGCGCCAAATCGCCTGTGCCTTGCCGCGCGAACAAAAGCGTCAAGAGCGCGCCAAATAAACCCGCCACCGGTTTCACCAACGCGGGCGCGACGAGGATCAGACCGCAGAGAAAAGCGAAACCGCCCAGCGCGACCAAGCTGATATTTTGCGAGAGCAAGCCGCCAACCGCCATGACAAGCAATGTAACGCCCGCGATGGTTTTCTTGCTCCACGTCTTGCCTTTTTCCACATCCGCCTGAGAGGGACGCAGCGCTTCCAGCGGCGTGACGCGGCTCGCATTCCACGCGGGCAAGAGACCGCTCGCCAACGTCACGCCCAGCCCCAACCCAATCGTCATGATCAACAAAATCGGTTCTACAATCGGCGCGCCGATTTTGACATGCAAGAATTGTTCCATCGCGCCGCTCGCCAACGCCGTAATGCCCGCGCCCGCCAGATAACCCAAAGCGATACCGAACGTGACGCCAATAATGCCCTGCACCAGACCTTCGGCAAGAAAAAGCGACATGATGGCGCCGCGGCTTGCGCCGACCGCGCGCAACATGCCAATGTCGCGGCGGCGTTCGGCGACGATGGTGCGGAATGTATTGAAAATAATGAAACCGCCCATGAAGAGCGCGAGAAAACCCAATACGTTAAAAATCGTTTGCGCCGTTTGCATGCTCGCAAACAATTCGGAAGAGGTTCCCAAACCGCCGAATTGATAATCCGGCCCGAGCAAATTTTGAATCGTGCGCTCGATTTGCGCGCGCTGCGCCGCGTCCGTCGTCGTGTAATTCGCTTCGACGGTATTGATGCGATTCGGCAAACCAAAAATTTTTTGCGCTTGCGGCAAATTCACATACACGGGTTCATTGCCGGGCAATGCCTGCGCGGGCCGAATGCCGACGATTTTGAAACGCACGACGCCTTGCGCGGTGGGAATCGGGATTTCGTCGCCAAGTTTCAAACCCAACGTGTCCGCAAGCCCCGCCGTGAGCGCCGCCGCGTTCGTATCCGTATCGCGGAGAAAGCGCCCTTCCTGAACGGTATAATCGCGCAGCGCTTGCGCGGCTTTGGGTTCCAAGCCAATCAATGTCACCGCGCCGATATTGGCATTGCGGAAAAAATTCGCGGGGATATTGATGGGTCGTTCGAGCGTGCCGGACGCGGCGCGGATGCCGTCCACATTTTCGATTTGGTCCAACACGCGCGTCGAAAACGTTTCGCCCGATTTGTGCGTGATGGTCAAATCCACTTGGCCCGCCGCGCTCTGCAGCGATGTGGCGAACGCCTGCATCATGGTCGGCAAGAGAATGTTCATGCTGAAAATAACCAGCACGCCAAACACAATCGCCAGCGTCGTCAAAAAGGTACGCAGCTTGCGGCCCCACAAATAACGCGCCGCCAAAGTTAATTGAATCGGCATCATTCTATTCCGCCAACGCGTGCATTCTGCCCGTCACCAGCGCCGCATTGTCCGAACCATCTTGTTTCAATTTCGTCTCATCCACCGCCTTGCCGTCTTTTATAAAGACGATGCGGTCGGCGTACGCGGCAATGCGCGGGTCGTGCGTCACCATGACGGTGCACTTGCCGGCCGAGGGGGAGAACTTCACCTCCACGGGTGTCCCGGGGGCCGCCGAGGGGTCCTTCCAGAGGAGGCGGATCGCCTTGCCGTCATTCACCTTGAGGACGTCGGCCGCGTTCCCGTCGGCGTTCCGGAGCGACCCGCCTGGCTTCAGGTCGAGCGTGCTCTTCGGCCCGAGCCAGCCGTCCAGCTCGGCGGCCGAGGCGAAGGCCGAGAAGCACCGCTCCGGCGTCGCCTTGACCGCCTTCGTGGCGCAGATCGTGTAGCCCTTCGGCTTGCCGTCCTTCTCGACGACGCCCCGGGCCGCCTCGTACTCGACGACGAACGTCGCCGACCACCACGGGTCGAGCTTCAGCGTCCCGACCAGGTGGTCCCCGATCGCCCGCCGCCCCTTCTCCGGCCCCCCGAACCCGTCCAGGAGCGCGAACCACTCCTTCCGCGTCTTCCCAGTGGCCGCCTTCACCGCGGCGTCGGAGACGTCCCGCTCTGCCTTCAGCTCCACCTTCATCGCTTCCTCCCGGACCCCTCTGGGTCCTCGTTCCCCGGTCTCTTCACCGCCCCGGGGCGTTCCTTTGGCGGCGGGTCGGCAAGGCCGAGGAGCGAGCGGGCCTCCAGCCGGAACTCCTCCTCGGTCGCCGTCGTCTCGCGGAGGAGCTCCAGGACCGTCTCGCGGAACTCCCGTCGAGCGGCGTGGAGGCCGTTCGTCACGTCCGACTCGGAGATCCCGTGCCGGCGGGCCAGCTCCGCGTAGGACGGCCGCTCGGAGCGCCCCTCCTCCCCCCGCTCCACCGCCGAGAAGAGCTCGAAGCGGACGGCTTTGCCCGCGGCGGCGAGGCGTTCGCGGAACCGGTCGAGCGAAAGGGAGAAGACGCTCCGGGCCCAGGCCTTCTCGAACTCCTGCTCCGGGTCGCTCCCGTCCGCGGGAGTCAGGCGGTCGACGGCGGAGCGCTCGGACTCCAGGTCGAGCGAGAGGGGCCGCTCGCCGCCCCCCCGCTTCTGCCGGGAGGCGGCGCGGGCCTGGTTGGCGGCGAGGCCGTCCACGCAGACGCGCAGGTACGTCCTCAGGCGCGCCCGCGACGGGTCGAAGCGCGCGAGGAGGTCCCGCTCGATCAGCTCCGCGAAGAAGTCCTGGACGAGGTCCGCGGCCTCCTCGTGCCCCTTGCCGTGCCGGAGCCTCACGTACCGGTAGACGGGCCGCCAGTAGGCCGACAGGAGCGTCGCGAGCCCGCGCTCGCGGGTGGCGGCGTCGGGGCTCCGCGCCGCCTCGACGAGCGACAGGCGCGTGGCCGGGAAGGAGCCCCGGGCGGGGGCGGGTTCGTTCGCGGTCATCCTCGGAAGCGCCGATTCTCCACGATCCTGGCCCTGCCGTCGCGGGCGTATCCTCGCCTCGACCCGCGATCGAAGGAGCCGCCGGATGCCCGGTCCCGCACGACTTCTCCTCGCCGCCCTCGCCGCCGCCTCTGCCCTCTCCGCGCGGGCCGCGGTCGCGCAGCCGGCCTCGCCGCCTCCGGTCGCGCCCAGGGCGCCCGCCGCGCCCGCGGCTCCCCGCTCCCTCGACGCGCTCCCCGCCCGCTTCGCCCTCCTGGACGGCAGGCGCGTCCTCTACCGGACGGCCGGGACCGGCCCGCGGACCCTGGTCCTCGTCCACGGCTGGAGCTGCTCGATGGAGCTCTTCCGCGAGCAGCTGCCGCTCGCCTCGGAGCTGCGCCTCCTCCTCGTCGACCTCCCCGGCCACGGCGGCAGCGACCGCCTGCCCGACAACGAGGTGGCTACGGTGGACAAGTCGCTCCAGGAATTGCAGCGGATTGAGCTGCCGCCCTTTTTCCACGTGACGGCCGACCTGTCAAACCACCCGGTTTATCCCTCGGATGACCAACTGGGCATGGCCGACGCCCTGATGTCCAGCCACATTCGTTATCGTGGCTTCCAGGGCGATATTCGCCAGTTTACGGCCCCTATCAGTTTTGACGCCGA
>SZOV01000170.1 GCA_030263375.1 Deltaproteobacteria bacterium PRO3 | reverse complement strand
ATCGCCAGGCGCCCCGACATGCTGCTCTGCGACGGGCCCACCGGCGCCCTGGACCACGCCACCGGCAAGCTGGTGCTGGTCGCCTTGAAGCGGGTCAACGAGGAACTGGGGACGACGACGGTCGTCATCACCCACAACGCGGGCATCGCCGGGATGGCCGACCGGGTCCTGCGCCTGGCGGACGGAAGGATCCTCTCCGTCGAGCGCAACGCGCGGCGCCTGGACCCGGAGGAGCTGAGCTGGTGAGGCAACTGCACCGTAAAGTCCTGCGCGATCTTTGGCACCTGAAGACACAGGTCCTGAGCATCGCCCTGGTCCTCGCCAGCGGCATCGCGGCGCTGGTCGCCTTCCTCTCCACCCAGGCCTCCCTCAAGACCGCCCAGGCCCGTTTCTATCACGAAGGGCGTTTCGCCGACGTCTTCGCGGACCTGAAGCGGGCGCCGCTCAGCCTGGCCAAGGACCTCGAGACCATCCCCGGCGTCGTCAGCCTGGAGACCCGCATCGTCCGGGACTTTTTGCTCGACCTCCCCGACCGCGTGGATTCCGCGGTGGGGCGCTTCATCTCCCTGCCGGACTCCGGCGAGCCCCGGCTCAACCGACTCTACCTGCGCCAAGGCCGTCTGCCCGACCCAGCGCGCGACGACGAGGTCATTATCAGCGAGGGCTTCGCCACGGCCAACGGCTTCAAGCCCGGCGACGCGATCGGCGCCATCGTCAACGGAAAATACAAGAAGTTCCAGGTGGTCGGAACGGCCCTCTCCCCCGAATACATCTATGCGATCCGCGGCGCGACGCCGATCCCCGACGACCGGCACTTCGGAATCTTCTGGACCCCGCGCCGCGGCCTCGAGGCCGCCCTCGACATGGAGGGGAGCTTCAACAGCCTCTCTCTCATCCTCGGGCCCGGCAGCTCCCCGCGGGACGTGATCGCCCGGCTGGACCGGCAACTGCTCCCTTACGGCGGCCTGGGGGCCTACGATCGCGAGGACCAAGTCAGCCACCGTTTCTTGAGCGACGAGATCAACCAGCAAAAGGTGATGGCGATCGCGATCCCGCTGATCTTCCTCTCCGTGGCGGCCTTCCTTCTCAACGTCGTGTTGAGCCGGCTCGTCCTTCTGCAACGCCCGCAGATCGCGACCTTGAAGGCGGTGGGCTACGCCGATCTCTCCATCTCTTGGCACTACTTCCTGCTGGTGACGGCCATCGTGATTCTCGGTTTGGCGTTTGGGATCGCCTTGGGCGTCTGGATGGGCCGTTATCTGACGGAGATGTACACGGACTTCTATCACTTCCCGATCATGCAGTTCCTCGTTCCTCCTTGGCTGATCCTGCTCGCCTGCGCGATCGCCTTCGGCGCGGCCTTGCTGGGAGTGTTCCAAAGCCTTAGGAAAGTTTTCGCCCTGTCTCCGGCGGAAGGGATGCGGCCGCCCTCTCCCCCGTCCTTCCATGAAAACGCCTGGGAGCGCCTGCGCTGGGTGCGCCGCCTCTCCAATACCGGAAAAATGACTTACCGCAACCTGACGCTGCGTCCCTTCCGCACGGCCATGGGAATCTTGGGCGTCGCCTTCGCGGTGATGGTCACGATGATCGGCATGTTTTGGTGGGACACCATCCATTACGTCATCTTCTCGCAATTTTCGCTCACCCAGCGCGAAGACGCGGAGGTGGTCTTCGCGGATCACCAAGACCCGGCCATCTTGAGCGAATTGGAGAACATCCCCGGCGTGATGAGGGCGGAGGGCTATCGAACGGTGCCCATCCGTCTCAAACTCGGCCATCGGCAGGAGACGACGGCGCTGACCGGGTACCCGGCCGACGCGGAACTCCGCGTCCTGCTCAACAAGCGAAGACACGAGGTCCCGCTGCCCGCGGAGGGACTGCTGCTCACCCAGTTGCTGGCGCGAAAACTTCGCGCCCAAAGCGGCGACTGGATCGAGGTGGAGGTCCTGGAGGGGCGGCGGCAACGATGGCGCCTCCCCGTCTCGGGCATCGTGGACCAATGGATCGGCTATGCGGCTTACATGGACCAAAGGGCCTTGAAGGACCTCCTCCACGAGGATTGGATCAGCAGCGCCGCCTTGAAGGTCGATCCCTCCGGCGAGCGCGCGCTGCAGGCCGAGCTGAAAAACCTCCCCAAGATCGCGGCGGTGAACTTCAAGGATCATACCGTCGCGATGTTTCGCGGCAGCATGGTGCGCTTTATCCTGGTCTTCGCCACCGCGCTGACCGCCTTCGCCCTGGTGATCGCGGTGGGCGTGGTCTACAACAACGCGCGAGTGGCCCTCTCGGAGCGCTCTTGGGAATTGATGAGCCTGAGGGTCTTGGGCTTCACCCGGGCCGAGGTATTCAAAATCCTCGGCACCGAAATGCTCGTGCAGATCCTGCTGGCGCTGCCGGCGGGATGGCTCTTGGGCTACGCCTTCGCGGCCCTGCTGGTGAAACTGATGCACACCGAGGCCTTCGAGATCCCGTTGATCGTCGAACGCAGCACCTTCGCCTACGCCTCCTCGGTCGTCCTGCTGTCCGGAGCGGCCAGCGCTTGGATTATTCGGCATCGCCTGGACCGCACAAATTTGGTAGAAGCCTTGAAGGTCAGGGAATGAGCTTATGGAAAAGAAGCGCTCGACGAAATTTCTCCTCTGGGTCCTCTTGGCGATGCTGCTCGCCGGCGGCCTCTATTGGGCCCTGCGCCCGAAGCCCATCCTCGTGGAAATCGCCGAAGCCCGGCGTGGGCCCTACGAACAGCAGGTGATCGAGGAGGGCAAGACGCGCGCGAAAGAAATCTACAAGGTCCTCTCGCCGGTCGCCGGAAACCTGCGCCGGGTGCGGCTGCATCCCGGCGACGCGGTGAAAGAAGGCGATCTGCTCGCCGAGATCGACCGTCCCGGCGTCTGGCCGATCAAGTCGCCCGTCGCCGGGACCGTCCTGCGTGTGCAGCGAGAGAGCGGCGGACCCATCGAGCGCGGCGACCTCATCCTGGAGGTGGCGGATCCCAAGCAATTGGAGGTGGTTTCGGAGGTCTTGACCGAGGACGCCCTGGGCATCAAGCCGGGAGACCCGGTGCGGATGGAGAGCTGGGGCGAGTGCCGAACCCTTGAGGGCAGGGTTCGGCGGGTCGAGCCCGGGGCCTTCACGAAGGTCTCGGCCTTAGGAATAGAAGAGCAGCGGGTCAACGTGATCATCGACTTCAACGGGACGACCGGGCATTGCGAGGGCCTGGCGGACGGCTTCCGCCTGAACAACTATATCACCACTTTCCGAGCCGAAGACGCGCTGACGATCCCGGTGGGGGCCCTGTTTCGCGACGGCCGGGACTGGGCGGTCTTTCAAGTCGTGGGGGGCCGGGCGCGAAAGACCAAAGTCGAGGTCGAGCGCCGCAACCCGGAGTCGGCCCTGCTGAAGTCCGGCTTGAAGCCCGGCGATTTTGTGGTGGTCTATCCCAGCGACGAATTGACCGACGGCGCGCGGGTGGTGCCCATGAACCCGGGCGCCCGGTCTTCCTAAAACAGTCCCCCGAAGCCGCCCTTTTTCCGCCCTCCCCCGAAGATCGAACCCAAGACGCCGCGGATGATCTGATTGCCCAGCTGCGAGCCGATGCTGCGCGCCGCCGACTTGACGAAGGCCTCGCCCACGCCCTGCCGCTGGCTCGCCCTCGGCTTGGGGGCCGACTGGGCGGCCTCGGGCGCGGCTTGGGCCGCGAGCTCTTGCTGGCGCTTCTTCAGCATCTCGAAGGCGGATTCGCGGTCCAGCATCTGCTCGTACTGTCCGGCCAG
>SZOV01000169.1 GCA_030263375.1 Deltaproteobacteria bacterium PRO3 | reverse complement strand
GGCGTAGTTTTCCAGGGAGCCGTCGACCGGCAGGAGGCGGACCAAGAGCTCCCGCCGCCGCGCGATGGCCCCGGCGACCTGTCCCTCGATGCGCAGGTTGAGGGCGTTCCACAGCTCGACGCGCAGCCGGGCGGCTAAGAGGGCGGCCAGGCGAATGGATTCCGCGTCGCGGCCTTGCGCGGCGCCCCAGCGTTGCGCGTCCCGGCCGATCACGCCCTCGTCGGGCGGCGGGTCGCTGCCGCGACGGCCGCGAATAATGGGCGGCGAGGGCGGGCCGCCCTGCTCGCCCTCCATGAGGATGTTCAACTCGCGGGCGCGTACTTGGGGCTCGAGCGACAGGGCCCAGGCGAGGCGCGGGCTTAAGGCGGGCTTGACGGGAGGGCCGGAGAGCTCGGCCTGCAGGTCGAGGCCCCGCTGCCAGGCGTCGAAGGACTTCCCGAAGAGGGGACGACTGAGGGCGCCGGCGATATGGAATTGCAATAGGAGGGCGAGGGAATCGACGAGCGTCGTCGCCCCGTCGAGGCGCGGCCGCAGGCCGAGGCGTTCTTCCAAGGCATGACCGACTTGGATGCCGGTCAAGAGGGCGCCCTGCTGGAACAGCGTCTGTAGGGGCCCTTCGCGAACGGCCCCTACGGGGGCGGCAAACCTACGGTACGCGGCGCCGCCCCCCCACCCCGCCAATTTCAACCCCCCCAAGACCAGATAACTCGACGCGACCTCCCGTCCGAAGGTCTCGCCGCGCCAATCCTGCCCCCGCCCCAAGGCCGCGCCGCCCAGCTTGGCGCCGAGCGCGAAGGCCGGCGCCTCCAGGGCGAAACCCGCCAGCGCCGCCGCGCCCTTAAGGCCGGGGCCGCGCGTCAGGAGACCGGGCGGCAATTGCAGCAGGCCGCGCAGCGCCGTAAGGCGCGTCATGCGATAGACAGCCCCGGCCGCGCCCATGGCGAAGAGCGTGCTGGGCTCGAGGGCCTCCCGCGTCAGGCGCCGCAGCAGGACCTCGGCACGGGGGCCTAGGGCGCCGCAGCCGAGGATCGCGTCGAGGCCCTCTTGTGCGCGGGTCCGAAGGGGCCCTTCGCGCAGGGCCCCTACAGCCGGGGCCTCCTGCAAGACCGCCGAATATAATTCCGCCGCCAGCTCCGGTTGCGCCGCCTCCAGGCGCCGCCCGAAATTCATCAAGTCGCGATAAAAGATTTCCGGATCGGTCTCCCGCCCCAGCGCCTCCAGCTCGCGGGCCTGCGCGGGACTCCAAGGCAAGTCGCGCAGCCGCGCCCAGCCGCCTTGCGGGTCGTCGAAAGCAAGAGTCTGCTTGTCCTGGCGAGGCCTCGATCCGATGCGGATCCCGGCCGTGTCTCCCCAGTTCATGTGGCACCCGATTCGTGCCCCGAAATTCCGCCCTCGGGAACGTCACGGTGCGAGCGATGTCGCGATGGCCGCTGGATCGGCATTAACCCAGGAAGGTTGCGATATCCATCAAGATTCGGGAAGGGCGGTCACGGGGTCGCCGACCGCCAGGTCGAGGACCTCCATATTGGGGACCCAGAGTTGCAGGCCGGGCATCCCCAGCTCGGGGGTGTTGGCCTCGAGGGTGAGCAGGCTGTAGCCCTCGCGGAGGTTCCGCACCAGGCCGGCGACCCGGTACCATTGCTCCGGCGCGGCGTCGACGTCGGGGACCAAGTCGACACGGTAGGCCCGCGCCTCCGCCTCTCCGGCGAAGCCCGTGAAGCCGTAGACGACCTGCGGCGGGAGGACGCGGAGCCCGCGCAGGCCCTCCAAGGCCTGGACGACGGAGTCGCGGGCCTCGCCCAAGACCGCCACCGAGGTAATGCGGCCGGTGGCGCGGGCGTCGACGGAAAGCATGGCCTCTTCGATTCGGCGGCCCTGGTCGCGGTGCCGCTGGGTTACGTTGCGGACGGCGGGGCTCCCGTCGTCGAAGGCGACGATCTGACCGTTGCCGGCCTCGAAGAGGACGCGGACGTTGCGGACGAGGCGCTCCTCCTTGTTGTCGTAGACGGTGCCGCTGGCCAGGGCGCTGTACAGCGAGCCGGCGACGGGCAGTCCTTGGACCTCGCGGATGTCGCCCATCAGTATTCGCATGTTCACCATCGCCCGCGAGCCGCCGGCGAAGCCCGCGAACTCCTCCGCCCAGCCTTGGCGCTGCCGTCGCCGGACGGTGACGTCGATGCCGCGCGTGGTGGTGCGCACGCGCTGACCGTCGCCCGCCACCTCCGACCTCAGTCCCCGATAGGCGGCCTCGATGGCGTCGAAGGCCGCCAGCTCCTCCGGCGCCGTGAAGTGGCGGCGGAAGAGTTGGACGATCTCAAAGAGCCGGTTGAGCCGGTCGCCGATCGCGTTCAGCTCCTGGAGGGCGACGGTGTAGAACGGAAAATCCCCCCGCTCCTGCCGCAGCCGCTCCAGGCCTTGGCGATAGGTCTCGAGGCGCTGGCGCAGGACCCCGTCCCAGCGCGGCATGCGCAGCGACTGGAAGGAGGGGCGCGTCAGGCCCGAGGCCGGCGTCGCGACGGGCACCCAATGCTCCTCCTTGCCGCAGATCTGACGGTGGATTCGCAGGAGGGAGCGCAAGGTGTCCGTCCGCGCCGCGGCGCCGCGCTGCTCGTGCGGGTCCAGCCAGTCGGGCTGGCTCAAGCTCATCTCTAAGAGGGGCATGGGCGTGCTGAGGGTATTGGAGAAGCGCTGAATTTCGGAAAAGATCTCTTCCGGGTCGCGGAAGGCGGCGACGGGCGTGCTGTCGCGGCGCGGTTCCTCGGCGGGTTCGGGCGTCGCGGGGCGTGAGCCGAAGAGGCCTTGGACCTGCTCCAGCAGGTTGCGCCGCGGCCGCGGCGGGACCGGAGTCTGCGGGGGCCGCGGCAGGCGGAAGACGAAGATCGCGGGCGCGTCCCGCTCCTCGACGGGGCTGCGGCCGAGGCGGCGGGTGACCGTGACGAATTCCCCCGGCTCCTCCGCGCTGGGCTCGGTTCCGAAGACATCGCGCCCGGCCTCGGCCACGAATTCGACCGTGTCCCGATCGCGCAGCTCGTACCATTGGAAGGGCGCCAGGTTGCGGCCGTTGATGCGCAGGCCCCGCGAGCCGTCGTGGGCCCGCACCTCCACCCTACCGGCGACGACCCGCAGGTCCATGTGGCGCCGCGAGATGTGGCGCAGGTGGTCGGGAAAAAGATTTTCCACCGCCCGGCTCGCGCGGCCCAGCGTCAGGACTTGGCCCTCGGCGGGCGGCGCCAGGAAGCGCTGGTTCTCCGGCACGGCCTCGGGCGGCGGGGCGAGGAAGTAGCGCTCTTCGGAAAAATTCGGATTCTCAAACCAGCCGAGCAGACCGGCGTGGGGCGGTCGGTCGGAGCCGCGCCGCGCACCCTCGCCCGGATTGGCTCGCACCACCATGGCGACGCCGCCCGCGAGCAGGCTGCCCATCCCGGCGAGCAGCCATGGGAAGTCGGCGCCACCGCCCGAGGCCATCCCGACCGAGGCCTCGGCCAAGGAGGGATGGAAGAGCAGGCCCAAGCCCGAGCCCGCCGCCAGCAGGGCGGTCAGGCCGCCCGGCGGCGCGGAGTTCGCGGCCGGGCGCGGCGCGCGGCTGCGCGACCAAACGGCGAAGGCGCGGTGCCGGATCTCGAAACTCCCGTCTTCCCACAGGGCCTCCAAGGCGCGTCGGGCCCCTTCGTGTTCCCCGCCTGCCAAGAGGGCCTCGGCGGCGCGCAGCCGGACGGCGGGGAAGCGGCTCTCCAAATAGGCCTCCAGCCGCTCACTCGCCTCCGGGCTCGCGCCCAGCTCCAGCCGGGCGCGCGCCGCCTCGACTTGGAGGCGCTCGGTGGCCTG
>SZOV01000168.1 GCA_030263375.1 Deltaproteobacteria bacterium PRO3 | reverse complement strand
AGTCCGTGTGGGCCGCGGGCAGATAAAACAGCTTCTGCTTGTCCTGGCCCAGCCCCGCGCCGGTGAGGCCGCCCGAGTTGAAGGCCACGTAGGACTGGATGATCTGGAAGCCCTCGTCCATCTTGTGTTCCCAGGGGTCGAGGAAGGCCAGGATGCGCTTGCGGCGGTAGTCGACCGAAAAGATCAGGAAGTAGAGTGCCGGGATGGCGGCGACGATCCCCGCCGCCAGGTAGGAGAAGCGGGTGCCGCCGATGAAGAATAGGATGAAGGAGACCATGCAGATGACGAAGGTGGTCCCCAGGTCCTTCTGCGCCAGGACCAGGAGCGAGATGAAGCCCACGATGCCGACGGCCGGCAGGAATCCGATCTTGAAGTTCTTCATCTTCTCCTTCTTCTTGGCCATGGTGTAGGCCATGAAGACGATCACCGCCAGCTTGGCGAGCTCGGAGGGCTGGATCGTGAGGCCGCCGATGCCGATCCAGCGCTGCGCCCCGCCGGCCCGGTGGCCGATGCCGGGGATGAAGGTGACGAGCAGCAGGAGAACGGTGACGCCCAGCAGGGGATAGGCCATCTTGTAGTAGAGGTGGTAGTTGACGCTCTTCACCGAGAACATCAGCACCAGGCCCGCGGCCATGAAGACGATCTCCTTTTTCAGGAAGTAGTAGGAGTCCTTGTAGAGGTCCTGCGCGTAGATGGCGGAGGCGGAGTAGACCATCAGCATCCCGATCGCCATCAAGAGCAGGGCGACGACGAGGAGCGGGTAGTCGATGGGGCGGCGCTCGGCGCTCATTTTTTCTCCCCCTGGAGCTCGCGGACGCACTTCTTAAACTGCTCGCCGCGGTCGTGGTAGTCCTTGAACATGTCGAAGCTGGAGCAGGCGGGGCTCAGCAGGACGACGCCGCCGGGCACGGCGAGTTCGCGGGCCTTGTGCACCGCCTCGCGCATTGAGGCGACCCGGACCAGCTCGGCCGAGCCTTGCAGGGCCGCGGCGATCTTGTCGGCGGCCTCGCCCATCAGGATCACGGCGCGGGTCTTGTGCTTGACCAAGGGCTTGAGCGGCGCGTAGTCGCCGCCCTTGTCCTTCCCTCCGAGGATCAGGACCACGTCCTGGTCGAAGCTCGCCAGCGACATCACGACCGCGCCGACGTTGGTGCCCTTGGAGTCGTCGTAGTAGTTAACGCCGTCGATCTCGGCCACCCATTCGATGCGGTGGGGGAGTCCTTGGAAGCTGTCGAGGGCCCGCTGGATCGGCGCGTCCGCGAGGCCGTCGGCCTTGGCGCAGGCGACGGCGCAGGCGATGTTCTCGAGGTTGTGGAGGCCGACGAGCTTGCAGCGCTCGAGGCTGAACTCGGATTCGACCCGGCCGCCCGGGGCCCAGAGGATCTTGCCCTCGTGCAGGTAGGCGCCGCGGACCTTCTTGGCCGTGCTGAAGGGGGCGCGGCGGGCCTTGGCGCCCTCGACCGCCTCGAGGCAATAGAGATCGTCGTCGTCGTAGATGGCGAAATCCTCCTCGGTCTGGAAGGAGAAGATCCGCGCCTTCGCGGCCAAGTAGGCCTGAAAATTCGGGTAGCGGTCCAGGTGGTCGTCGGTGACATTGAGCAGGGCGGCGACCTTGGGCCGGAAAGTCGCGACGGTCTCGAGCTGATAGCTGGAGACCTCGACGACGTAGCAGGAGAAATTTTTCGGGTCGCGCACCAGGTCGAGGAAGGGCGTGCCGAGGTTGCCGCCGACCCCGACGTTTTCTCCGGCCGCCTGATAGATCGCGCCGAGCAGGGAGACGGTCGTCGACTTGCCGTTGGTGCCGGTCACCGCGATGACGCGGCCCTGGGCGAGCGTGAAGGCCAGCTCCAGCTCGCCCTCGAGCTTGAGACCGCGGGCCATGGCGGCCTGGGCGGCCGGGTGCCGCGGGTCGACGCCGGGGCTGATGAAGAAACGGCTCACCCGGGCGAAGTCCGGGAGCCTACCGCCGAGGAAGAGCTCGGCGCAGGCGCCGCCGGTCTTTTCGCGGTCGAGAGCGGCGTTGTCGTCGACGCCCCACACGGTTTCACCCAGCGCGGAGAAGTGGCGCGCGACGGAGAGGCCGGTTTTTCCAAGTCCCAGGACGGCGATAGCCATGGTTTGCAACGATTCCTCACGCCGGAGACGATGCCGGCGCCGTAGGGGTCGTTCGCGAACGGCCCCTACAACGTCGGCATAGAAACCGACCTAATCGATGAACAGATCCGGTGGGCGACCCCAAGGCGGCCCGTTAACGTATCTTCAGCGTCGCCAGCGACAGCAGCGACAAAATAAAGCTGATGATCCAAAATCTCACGATGACCTTCGGCTCCGGCCAGCCCTTCAGCTCGAAGTGGTGGTGGATCGGCGCCATTTTGAAGATGCGCTTCCCGGTCAGCTTGAACGAAATCACCTGCGTCATGACGGAGACGGTCTCCAGGACGAAGATGCCGCCCACCAGGATCAGCAAAATCTCGGCCTTGGCGAGGATCGCGACCATTCCTAAGGCCGCGCCGATGCTGAGCGAGCCCGTGTCGCCCATGAAGATCTCCGCCGGATAGGAGTTGAACCAAAGAAATCCGATCAACCCGCCCACCAGGGCCCCGCAGAAGATCGCCAGCTCGCCCGCGCCGGGCACGCTGAGGACCTGCAGGTAGTCGGCCAGGGTCTTGTTGCCGGCGACGTAGACCAGGACGGCGTAGGTCGAGAAGGCCATCACGTTGGGGACGGCGACGAGGCCGTCGAGGCCGTCGGTCAGGTTGACGGCGTTGGAGGCGCCCGTGACGACCAGGCAGATCAAGGCGACGTAGAACCAGCCCAGGTCCGGCTGGACGTCCTTGAAGAAGGGCAGGACGAGCTTGGTGGAGAAATCGAGGTAGGAGAGCAGCGTCACGCCGGCGAGCGCGGCGATCAAGACCTGCAGGGGAAACTTGAGCCGCGCCTTCAGCCCCAGGTTCACCTTTTGGATCTGCTTCTTGTAGTCGTCGTAGAAGCCGATTGCGCCGTAGGAGAGTAGCACGAACATCGTCAGCCACAGATAGGCGTTTCCGAGATTTCCCCAAAGGAAGACGGAGATCGTCGTGCAGAACAGGATCAAGAGCCCGCCCATCGTCGGCGTTCCCTTTTTATTGAAATGCGTCTTGGGCCCTTCATCGCGGATGAACTGACCGACCTGGTTGCGCCGCAGGTAGGCGATGAAGCGCTTGCCGAGCAGCAGGTAGAGGATGAGCGCGGTCATCAGTGCCCCGAAGGTGCGGAAGGTGATGTATTTGAAGAGGTTGAAGACGATGAATTCCGTCCGCAGGGGATAGAGCAGGTAATAGAGCATGCTTAGTAACGCTCCTTCAGGTACGAGACGATTTTTTCGAGATGCATCCCCCGCGAGCCCTTGACCAGGATCCAGCGGACCTCGGGGGCGACGTCGGAGAGGGCCGCGATGGCGCCCTCGGTGTCGGGGAAGGAGCGCAGCCGCTGGGCCGGCATGCCGTGGGCGCGGGCGTATTCGCCAGCGTGTGCGAGCGCAGTTCCCAGATTGTAGAGCTGCGTGGCGGATGGTGCCGCGCTCTTGAGGGTTTCCTCCATCAGCCGAACGGCCTCCGCGGGCTTTTTCTCCCTCAGGAGACGCTCCGCTTCCGTCCACGTATCCGCCCCCGTGCCCGTGGCGATAAGGCAGAGTGCGAGAGGGGCTAGCCTGCGTATCATAAAGCTAAAACTACCATTCCCCCCCGACCGCCGCTAGAATCTTCCCACGGCATGGATTTCGTAAAGGACGCACTGAAGCTTCTGGAGCTGCGAAGCGTTTCCGAGGAGGGAAACGAGGAGGCGGTCAACTTCCTGATCCCCCTCTTCGAGCAGATGGGGGCGAAGCTCGTGCTCCAGCAGATCCCGCACTCGCTGCCGGATCACAATAAGCGCCAGTACAACCTGCTCGCCACCTTCG
>SZOV01000167.1 GCA_030263375.1 Deltaproteobacteria bacterium PRO3 | reverse complement strand
AAGCCCGAGCGGGTCTTCGAGGTGGGACGCGACATCTCCTTCGGATCGCGGCCCGCCGCGACTTCCGCCTGCGAGTTGCTGGTCGCCTGCATGTTGGCGAACTCGTAGCTCCCCGCCTCGCCGAAGTCGTCGTAGCCGCCGACGAAGACGACCTTGGCCTTGCCGCCCTGGATCGTCTCGACGCCCATCTCCACCGACTCCGCCGCCGTGGCGCAGGCGCCGACCGGCGTCTTGATCGGACCCGAGGAGGAAAGCAGCAGCATGTTGATCCACGCCGGCATGACGTTGATCAGCTGCTCCTGGAGGATGTCGCCCTGCACCGGCTTTTCCAGCTTGCGCTCGAAGAAGCTGCGATGGATGCTGCGCATCCCGCCCATCCCGCCGCCGGTCGTGTTGCCGACCTCGGAGACGTGGACGTATTGGTAGAATTCGTAGGGATCGGTGATCCCCGCCGAAACCAGGGCCTCGACGGTGGAGACGAGCGTGTAGAGGGTCGTCGGGTCGACCTGGTCGATGATGTCCTTCGGGACGCCGTAGCGCGCCGGGTCCCAGCCCGTCGGGATCTGGCCGGCGACGAAGCGGTTGAAGGCCAGCGCCTTCGGCACGCTGAGCGTCGCGCCCTCCTTGAGCTGGATGTACCACTGGCCCGACTTCTCGTAGACGTCGACCTTCTCGCCGTGCTGCAGCTTGAAATGATCCGCCTCTTCCTTGCTGCCCACCTCGACCGGATGCATGTCGCGGGTCAGGACGACCTCGCGCAGGAACATCTTGCGGTGCGGGTCGTAACCCTCGAACAGGCCCGGCTCGACGAGGCGAATGCCCGTGTGGCCGAGGATCTGCTCTTCGTATTTCTTCTTCACCTCGTGGTCGGCCACGGGCTCGCTGGTCTTGGCGTCCACCCAGCCGGTGTAGGGCTTGCCGTCCTTGCCTTGGCCGTTGTGGTACTTGATCAGGCCCATCATCCAGGCCAGCTCGATGTTGCCCTCGAGGGAGAATTCCCCCTTCGACTCCATCTCCCAGCGGGTCCGGGCGCCGCCGTAGGGTCCTACCTCGCCGAAGCCGGCGACGACCACGACCTTGCTTAGGTCGACCATGCCTTCCAGGGCCTTGAGCGACTCGAGCTTCTCCCGGGAGGGAAGCTCGGGGAAGGCTATGCCTAAGTCGGCCTTGGGCGCGACCTTCCGCTCGACCTTAGGCTTGATCCCCAGCGCCTCCTGATCCAGCTTCGCGTCGGCGGCCACCGCCTTCTTCGCGGCGGACTCGCCGGTGATCTCGCCGCGCAGGTCGGCCGAGGCCTGGTTCAAGTTGCGGATCCCGCTGAAGCCGCCGTTCAAGTCGGCCCAGACCGGACGCCGCTGGGCCTCGCGAACCATGTCGGGATGCATCAGACCCATCAAGTTGAAGGCCATCTCCGACTGGCTGAAGGTGCGGGCGCCGAGCTTCTCCATGCCGGGCGCGACGACGTTGTTGCCCGCCATGACGCCCGTGCCGCGGGTCCAGCCGATCACCGCGCCGGCGATGCTGAGGTAGTTGCCCCAGCCCTCCGACTTCCATTTGTTGAGCAGCGGTTCGAGGCCGATCTTGGACTCGGCATAGAGGCCGTCCGAGCCGAAGGCGCCGTGGTTGGGCGACATGGGCAGGATGACGTGGGCCGGCTTGGTGTCGATGCCCCGCTCCTTCTTGGCGTTCTTCACCGCGCCCAAAAGCCGGATGACGTTGGTCAGCATCAGGCGATGCGCGAACTCGGAGCGCGAGTCGATGTTGCCGATGTCGCGGCCCTGCTCGGGGATGGCGGCGAAGGGAATGATCCCGTCGAGGTCGAGCCCCAGCCCGTCCTTCTTGTCGTAGACGTACTTCACCAGGGCCTCGGTGTCCTGCAGCGAGCCGGCGTTCATCGGCACGGTCACGAGCCGGCTGCCCTTCGCGCCATACTGCTCGTAGACCTGGCGGTAGAAGTCGTTCTCTTCCTTGCTGCCCGTGAGGCTGGTGATGACGACGGTGCCGCCGCCGGCCAGGATGTTCTTGGCCAGCTCGACCGCGATGGAGCCCTTGCCGGCGCCGACCAAGAGGTAGGTCTTGCCCTGGAAGCTCATCCCCTCCTGCGCCATCTTGTCGAGGGCGCCGAGGTAGGTGTCGGTCACCTGCGGGTCGTAGACATGGGTGTTCTGGTCGTTTTCCAGCGGCTTCTTCATGAAGAGGTGCGGCATGCGTTTCTTGCCGGTGAGCCGCGCCTCTTGCTCGGCCAGCTGGCCCTCGAAGTCCGCCACGATGGCGGGGTCGGCCTTCTGCATCTTCAGCTGCGTGACGACGTTGCGCAGGGCCTGGACCGAGGACTCCAAGGCCTCCCGCGCCGGGCCCGGAGGCACGGCCTCGACTTGGTAGTCGGACCCCTCGCGCATCTCCTTGGCGTAGTCCGCCGCGCTGCGGATGCCGGGGCGCGGGACCTCGCGGTAATCCAGCTCGCCGTCGGGCTTGATGCCCAGAGTCGGCATCAGGTGGGGCTGCTGGTCCAAATAGACAGGGAGCTTGCCCAGGTGCTCACGCACCTCCTTGGCCAGGACCTGGAAGTAGGTCGCCAATTGCGGACGCCCCTCCGCCTTGGCCTTGCGGGCGTGGAATTCGACGACCGTCAAGACCTCGGGCGTGGCGCGATTGACGATGAGGTGGGCCGTGCGAGTGACGGCCGGGTCCTCAAACTTAAGTGTGCCGGTCGCCAGCTTGTGGTAGAGATCCACCGCGTCCTGCCGGGCCAGGTTCCAATGCCCCTCGTACTCGCGCTGCTTGCGCGAGTCGAAGGCCGGCTTGATCGCCTTGCCGTAGAATTCGCCGTGCTCGGCCTGCCACAGACCGAGCTCTTCTTCCGCCTTGCGGCGCAGCTCGGCCTCCATCTCGGCCTTCAGCTCGCCCGCGCGGGGGCTCTCGCCCAAGAACTCGGAGTAAGTCCGCATGATGTCGCGGATGATCCGCTCCTGCCGGGCCTCGAAGGCCTTGAGCGCCGCGGAATCCACCGCCACGCCGCCACCCCCGGCCACCGCCACGGTCCCGCCGCCCTGCGAGGCGCGCGGCACCTGGACGCCCTGGGCCTGGGCGTAGCTATCCGCCACCTGGTCGAGCCAGGCCTTCGCCTCGGCCTCGCTGGCGAGCCGCGCGGGCGGCTCCATGCTGAGACCGTGCAGGAGGACGCCGTCCATCCGGCCCTCGCCCAAGAGGCGCTCGCTCGAGAGGTAGGCCCGGGCTTGGGCCATGCCGAAGCCGCCCGGCATCTTGCTGGCGAGCAGCTTGGCGATCTGGGCCTGGGACTGCTTGCCGAGACCCTGGTAGCTGCCGCCCATCTTCTGGGCGAGCTCGCTCAAGGGAAGCTCGGCCGCGTTGTCGGGACCCGCGCCGAACTCCTTCTGCAGGTCGCCCAAGATCTCGTTCTGCAGGGCCGATTTGCCTCCGACCAGGCCCTTGATGTTCTGCCCGGCCTGGACCTCGCCGATCGACTTCTTCAGCTTCACCGCCAGCAGGGCGCGCAGCGACTCCAGGGGAGACACCGGCGCGTCGGGCACCGGCTGCGCGGCCGGCCCGGCCGCCATCATGACCGGCGCCGCGGCCGCCGCCGCGGCGGGGGCCGCCCCGCCCTTCGGGATCGCCTGACCTACCTTTTGGCCGTAGCTGTCGACGACCGAGTCCAACCAAGCCTTCGCCTCGGCCTCGCCGCCCAGGCGCTTCTCGGGCGCCATGGTGATCGCGTGCAGCAGGACGCCCTGGATGCGGCCCTCACCCAAGCGGCGCTCGCCGGACAGGTAGGCCTTGATCGCGGCCTGGTTGAAGCCGCCCGGCATCTTGTCGGCGACCAGCTTGGCGATGAGGTTGTTCGATTGCGCGCCCGAGCCCGAGTAGGTCCCGCCCATCTTCTGGGCGAGCTCGCTTAAGGGCATCTCGGCCGCGTTGTCGGGACCGCCGCCGAATTCCTTCTGCAGGTCGCCCAAGATCTCATTTTGCAGCGCAGACTTTCCGCCGACGAGTCCCTT
>SZOV01000166.1 GCA_030263375.1 Deltaproteobacteria bacterium PRO3 | reverse complement strand
ATGGGCGACCCCGAGAAGGCGGTCTCGTTCTACCGCAAGGCGCTGCAGATCGCGCCCGACGACCGCCTGGCGAACCAGCGGGTGGGCCAGTACCTGGAGCAGCGTGGCGCGGCCAGGGAGGCGATCGCGGGGAGGAAGTCCACCAGGCTCAGCCGCCGCGGGGGCGTCGCCTCGCGCGCTTCTCCCGCCCGCAGCAGGGAGGTGTCGAGCCGGAAGGGATTGGGGCGCAGGATCTCCGAGAGGGGCCGCGAGAAGAGCGGCGGGAGCCGGAAGCTCGGCGGCGTCAACAGGATGCGCGGCGGCGCCGCGACCGGCGCGGAGCGGCAGGTCGGAGGTTCGGTCCGGACTTCGGCGCGCGGCGGGGTCCAGGCCTCGTCGCAGCCGCGGCATTCCAGGCGGTCCGGCGAGAGATCGATGGTAATGGGCGGTGTCATGGGCGGCGTCCTCCTTCTATGCCGGCGCGGCACTCCGCGTTCTGCCGGCAGAGGGCGAGCAGATAGTCGACGATGCGGTTGCGGAAACCCTCGAGGTCCCAGGGCTGGTTGTCGTAGGGCATCACCCCGTTGACCTCGTAGGGAAACAGGCGCTGGCCGCGGGCCCCGTAGGCCTCGGCCCCGGTCTCGGGGCGGGCCGTCCCGCGCGGCAAGAGCTCGGCGAAGTTGAGCAGGGTGTCCAAGTGAAAATCCCCCAGGGCGTAGCGGCGCCGCCAGTCGATGCGGTCGACCCGGCGCCAGCGCCAACGGGTGTCGCGCACCAGCGGGAGGCCGACCCGCCGGCCCGCGGCGTCCATCAAATAGATGTCGCCGTCGCGGTCGCCGCGCAGCCGCAGGTCGCCGCGGGCGCGCCAACGGCGGCGATCCTCCGGAAACTCGGCGGTGAAGCCGCCCTCGAAGTGCCCGTCCAGCCCGATGCCCGCGACGGAGGGGTTCAGCAGGTCGAGCAGGCCGCGCGGCAGGACGCGCAGCCCCGCCGCCCGGAAGCGCAGGTCGAGGCCGGTGACGTCCAGGCGGCGCTCCGGGCCGTGCCACAGGATGTTCAAGGCGCCCTCCGCGCCGGGCTCCAAAAGCAGGGTGACGGGGCCGCGCAGGAGACCGCCGGGGGCGCCGTGCGGGTTGAGGCCGAGGCGCAGCCGGGGGACGCGGATCTGGCTGACGCCGTCCTGGAATTGCAAGCGGTCGACGGCCAGCTCCCCTTCGACGCCGCGCAGGACGACCGGGCCGCGGTCGATCGCCGCTGCGCGGAACTCCGCGAAGTAATGGTCGTGGCCCTCGTACTCGCGCTCCGAGCGCAGTTCCAGATGCCCCTCGCGCACCAAGGGGCGGCGGGCGGGCGCGCCGTTTTCGCCCTCCCTCAGGTCGAAATCGAGGCTGAGGCTGCGGCCGCGCTCCGACTCGGCGCTGCGCAGGGCGACCTCGGCCGCATAAGAGTGCGAGCCGTTGAGTTGAAACAGGATCTCGGCCGAGAGATTTTCCAGCAGGGCCTCGAAGTCGTAGCGCGCCGCCTCGGGACGCAGCGGGAGCGGGACGGCGGCGCCGAGCTCCAGGCGGCGGGTGCGGCCCGCCCAGCCGGAGAGCGCGAGGCGGGCCCGGGGCTCGGCCGAGGGGCCTCGCAGGAAGGCCTCCAAGCCCGGCAGGGACTCCGGGCGGTCGCTCAGGGTCAGGGAGAATTCGGTCAGGAGGGGACGCTGTCCGCCCGCCTCCCACAGCTCGCCGTTTCGAAATTCCAAGGAGGTCGATTCGGGCAGGGGCTCCAGGCCGTTCTCGGTCCACTGCCAGGTGCTGCGAAACAACAGCTGCCCGTCGAGCTCCACCGCGCCCAAGGCGGGCAAGGCGGCCTGCGCGCTCAGCGCGAGATTGCCTTCCATCCAGAGGCGCCCGGTCGCGGCGTCAAACTCGACGCGCAGCCCCGGAGGCGTCTCGATCCCGTCCAGCTCCGCGCTCGCGGCGGCCGCGGCCAGCGTCGCCGTCTCGAGGCGGATCGGCGGGCGCGTCGGGCCCGGCCGCGCCGGGAAGTCGATGGGATCCAGGTTGATCTCCAGGTCGCGGGACTCCGCCGTCACCGCTTGACCCCCGCGATACACGACCTCGAAGCTGCCGCGCGAGGCGCCGAGGTCGAGGATGCCGGGGAGAAACAGGTCGTTGAGCTCGCCGATCGCAAGCTCGACGCGACTGCCGGGCTCGAGCCACTCCTGCAAGGGTTGCAGGATCGCCCGGGCTCGGGCCAGAGGTCCGCGCGGGTCCGGTGCGGCGGGCACGGCGCCGGTGGAACGGGCGCGGCGCCAGTCGAGAATGCGCGCGATCAGAGTCTCCAAATGGAAATGGGCCGGCAGGCGCCCGTTCGGCTCGAGGAGCTCCGCCGGAATAAAACGCGTCAACAAGTAGTCGATCCGCGGGTTGTCGCGGTGATTGGGATAAGTCACGCCCGGATAGCAGTCCGCCGCGCCGCCGTCGGCCTCCGGGGGTCGCGCCAGGCACTCGGCCACGGACTCCCACTGGTCCCCGGCGGGGAGGTCCCGGCCCAGCGGCGGGCGGGGCACCATGAAGGGGTCGAGGAAAAAGAGGACGCCGGGCTCGGTGCGGGCGATGGCGTGCAGCTCGCCGAAGTCGCCGACGCTGACCCGCTCCGGCCAGAAATTGAGGCCGAGGGGGCCGTCCAAGTAGATGCCGTCGACGGAGAGGAGATTTCTCAGGCCGAGCAGGAGGACGTTGTCGCGGACCTCGAGGCGGGAGGTGAGGGAGGCCCCGGGGGAGATCTCCACGCCTAGGGCCTGGTAGGGCGAATCGCTCCAGGGAAAGCCCGCGAATTCCCGAAGGCCGGGGCGAAGCCGGATCTCCGCCGCAAGCTCGGCGCGCCCCACGTCGAGGCGCAGCGGTCGCGGCGTCTCGCGGGCCGCCTCGAAATTGCTTCGCACCCACCATTCTTGTTGGGGGAGCTCGGGATCCACCGCAGAGATCCAGTCCGGCCAGCGTCCCTCGGCGGGACAGGGGGGGATCTCGGGCGGGGTCTCGTCGAGCGAGACGGTGCCGCGGGCCCCGTGGCAGTTGGCGCAAGGGGGCGTCATGCCGAGACCCCTCTCGGCCCTAAGGCCCTTCGCGATGGCGTGCCCCATGCGAAATGCGTCATGATTTCAGATTTTTAGGCGGCTACCCTCTTTTAACCGCTGTGCCCCGGCAGGTTCCCTATTAAATTTATCGGGGCTTCCTAGGGGAAGTTGCCTCGGATGACAACCAAATTCTCTAGGAATTCTAAGGTTTTACCTTCACGCACCGCGGCAATTTAAGGCAGGTCGGGCGGCTTGGCCCCGCGGACGTGCGCTTCCATCCATCGCTGCCAGCTGGCCAGGTCGGGGGGTCTGAGGCTGAGGTCGTGCACCGTCATTCGGAAGCGAAGGTGGTCGCCCAGGCCCAGGTCCCGCTGAAACTCCAGGTCCTCGCCGGCGGGGATGCGGGGGTTCTTTCGGTTGTGGCGGAGGTATTGATGTTCCAGAGTGGGTACTTCTGTGCCCAAATAGCCCGGATTTCGGCTCAAGATCAGTAAAATATCCTCCGGACCATAGGGTTGTTCTTGGTTTTTCAATAGGGCCTCCATCGGGCTTAGGACCTCAACGCTCCGTCTCCCCTGTCCTTGGGGGGAGGGGCGAATCCAAATCTGCAGGTTGCTGACGCTCCCGATCTCCGGGTCTTCGACCTCCCTTTGGTGGAGGGTGAGTAGGATGTGCTGGGTGAGGCCGTGGAGGCGTTTGCGCTCCTTTTCGCCCCGGATCATCATCTCGTCCAAGTAACGGTCGACGCTCTCTCGGGCCCCCGCCATGATCCGGGGAAAATAGGCGACCAGGAGGGTGGGACCGGTGATCGTCGACTTGTTGGGCTCGGCCGGCGCTTGGTTGACGGGGGCAGGCTCGGCGGGGAGGGGACTGGGTGGCCGCAGCTCGCGGGTCGGCTCCAGCAAGACGTATTCCTTGGCGGCGGGGGGCAGGGTGTCGAGCAGGGGCTCGGCCCTCAGGCCCTCGCTCGCGAAACCTTGGATCGATCGGTAGAAGGGTAGAAAGCCGGCGACCGGCGGGAGGCCGGCCTGCTGGCGGCGCAGCTCCCAGACCGCGTTGGGCAGGTAG
>SZOV01000165.1 GCA_030263375.1 Deltaproteobacteria bacterium PRO3 | reverse complement strand
AGGATGGGCTCGAAACGGACGCCGGCCTGGAAGTCGGCGGGTACGTCTTCCTTAGGCAAGTGCATGCCCTGGAAGGTCGCGCCCAGCCTCAGCTCGAATGGACGCGAGACGCGATAGCCGGCGGCGATCCCTAAACCGGCGCCGCCCGCGCCGGGACGCCCTGAAAACTCTGCGCTGGGCGAGAAGGACCAGCGGGGCAGGGCCTTGGGCGCGGGCGGCGGCTCCTCCGCCGCCTGCGGCTTGGAAAACAACAGCGAGACGTCCGCAAAGGAGGCCAGCAGCGCCTCCGTCGCCTGGGTCTTCGAGGGGTCGACCAGGCGCAGGGTCAGGAGGGCCTGTTTGCGCAGCCTGGGATCTTCCGTCGGATCCTGGGCCATCTTAAGCAATGCCTCGCCCTGGGCGGCGGCCGGCGCGCCCACTCGGCCCAGGGTATGCAGGCAGCGAAACCGTTGGAAGGGATCGAGCTTCCGCTCGGCGGCGCGCTCCATCAAGAGGGCCTGGGTGTTCGGCGAGGACTTGCCGATCTCGGCGAGCGCGTCCAAGCAATTGTGGCCGATCTGCGGGTCGTCGATCATGGCCAACAACTGAGGCGCGGCCTCGGCGGCGCCGCCGCCCATCTTCGCCAAGCCGGCGACCGAGTGCCGGAGCCGAAGGTAATCGCTTTTCGCGTCGCGCAGGATTTCCAAAAAGGTCTTGAGCAGTTCCGAATTTCCCGGATCGATCCGCACGGCGGATCCGACGAGGACGCTGGCCAGCTCGAAGGCCTTGTCGTCGGCCAGGTGCAGGTTCAGCGCGGGATTGAGGCCGCTGTTTGCCACCGAGCTTTGCGCCAGGCGCTGCAGGTCCGAACGGAAGCGCTTCAACAGCGCGGGAACGGCGGATTTCGCCTTCGGACCGATAGCCCCCAAGGCGCGGGCCGCGCCGAGGACGAGTTCGTAATCGTCAGCCTCCAGGCACTTGAGCAGCTCCGGGATCGCCAGCCCGGCCGCAGGGCCGATCTCCGCCAGCGCCCAGACCGCGCCGAGGCGCACCGTCGCGTCGGGGTCGCGCAAGGCCTTGCCCAACGCTGCCGCCGCCGGTCCTGCCTTGGCCTCCATCGCGCGCAGCCCCAGCGTCGCGCGAAAGCGCTCCTTCGCGTCGCCGCTGTTCAGCTTGGCGAGGTAAACTTTGATCTGTTCTTCGGGGCTGTGCACCGCGAGCAGGGCCAGGGAGGCCATCGGGTCCATGGGGTCGGCGACCTTGCCGACCTTTCCGTTCCAGTCGACGAAGGCCACGGTGGGGAAGCTGCGGACGCCGAACTCCGCCCAATCCTCTTCGCTGCCGCCCTTGCCCTCGGCGTGGATCACCAGGACGCGGCCACCGTCCTGCTTGGCGATCTTTTCGAAGTGCGACTGGTAGCTCTTGCAGGGGACGCACCAGTCCGCGGAAAAGGCAATCAAGGCCACCTGGCCGGGCTTCAGCCGCGCGAGCTGGGCCTTGAGCTCCTTGCCGTTGGATACCTCGACGGGCTTGCCGTCGGCCGTCTGGAAGGGCCGCGCGGCGACGCCGCCGGAAAAGGAGAGCGGTTCGGGGGAATAGAATTGCAGCAGGGATTCGCTTTGACCCTTGAGGACGGCGTGCTGGAACCTTTCTTGGACGCTGATCTTGCCGTCCTTATCCGCGTCGGGGACCTGGTCGCTCCAGAAGAAGGGGCTGAAGAGCTGGCAACTGACCTTCTCCCCCGGCGAGCCCTGCGACACGACTGTCGTCTTGGCGTCGGTGAAGAGATTGAAGCCGCTGCCGGAGTAGCAGTTGTCCATCACGAGGATGCGTTTGCCGTAGGACAGCTTTTTCAGGTCGGCGGCGAGGCTGCCCAGCGAGAGGCATTCCGCGGGCAGCGCGACGCAGCCCTCTCCCTTTGCGCCGCTGTCGCCGTGGCCCGTGAAATAGACGACCAGTAGATCGTCGTCGTCCATCTGGGCCTTCATGCCCGAGAGGAGCTTTTCCAGTCCTTCGCGGTTGGGGGCCTCGAAATGCTCGACGGCGCCGCCCGGGGTCTTGGGGCTGGCCACCGAAATGTCGTAGCTGCCTTCGGCGCGCAGGGCCTTCACCGCGCGGTCCACGTTGCCCAGGTGCCGGGCCTCGGTGTCGCCGTTGACTATCAAGGCGTATTTTTTTTGGATGCCGTCGCCCAAAGTGCTCCCTTGGGGCCGGAAGAGGGCCCCCAGGACTTAGAGCAACGAATATGCCAAGCGATCCTTCGAGGGGTAGAGATAATCTTAAAATATTTCAATAGCTTACAAAGGCAGGCCGAGCGGCCTCCAGGCCCGGCCGCAGTCTTGGCGTGGGAGGACCTCAGTTTTTGAAAGAAATTTCACATCTTGGGAAGAAATAACGAGGCTCAGACCTGCCGGTCGATGATCGTCGCCACGCCCATGCCGTGCCCGATACAGAGCGTGACCAGGCCGTAGCGCAGGTTGCGGCGCTCGAGCTCGTCCAGGACGGTGCCCAGCAGCATCGCGCCGGTGGCGCCCAAGGGGTGGCCCAGGGCGATGGCCCCGCCGTTGACGTTGACCTTTTCGGGGTCGAGCTTGAGGTCCTGCATGACCGCCAGCGGCACCGGGGCGAAGGCCTCGTTGATCTCGAAGAGGTCGATGTCGGAGATCTTCAGCTTCGCCTTGGCGCAGACCTTTTGGATCGCCGGGATCGGGCCCAGCAGCATGATAATGGGATCGCTGCCGACCTCGACGGTCGCGACGACACGCGCGCGCGGCTTGAAGCCGTGCTCCTTGCAGGCCTTCTCGCTGGCGAACAAGACCGCCGCGGCGCCGTCGACGATGCCGCTGGAATTGCCCGCGTGGATCACGCCGTCCTCCTTGAACACCGTCTTCAACGTCGCGAGCTTGTCGGCGGTCGTGCCGGGACGCAGGTGCTCGTCTTTTTCGAAACGGAAAGTCTTGCCCTCGGCATCCTTCGCCGTCACCGGGACGATCGACTTCGCGAAACGCTTCTCTTCCCAGGCCTGCGCGGCGCGGGCCTGGGAGCGCTCGGCGTATTCATCGAGCTGCCGGCGGGTGAAGCCGTATTTCTCCGCGATCAGCTCGGCGGAGACGCCTTGCGGCACCAAATCGAATCGCTCGGTCAGCTTGGATCCGGCCATCTCGAAGTTGATCGCCATGGGGACGCGGGTCATGTGCTCGACGCCGCCGCCGATCAGGACGTCGGACATCCCGGCCATGATCGTGTGGGCCATGAGGTTGCAGGCCGAGAGGCCCGAGCCGCAGAAGCGGTTGAGCGTTGCGCCGGGGATGTCGACGGGCCAGCCCGCGGCGAGCACCGCCTCGCGGGCGATGACGTTGTCTTGGGCGTCGCGCTGGGAGACGCAGCCGTAGAGGACGTCTTCGACGAGCAGCGGCGAGAACTTGTTGCGCTCGACCAGGGCCTCAAGCGGGACCGCCGCCAAGTCGATGGGGTGGACGAACTTCAGACTGCCTTCGCGCTTGCCGCGGGGGGTGCGGACGGCATCGACGATCAGGGCTTGGGGCATAAGAGACTCCTTTTCGATAGGGATGCGCCGTTTTCTTAAGGCTTCTCGGGCCCTCATTCAAACATTTTTCTCGTTCTGTGGGTAGGGCCGGGGTGGCTTTGGGGATTGGGGTTGTCAATGCATGGAAAGATAAGGGGAAATTTTCCTTATCCCCAAGTGGGGATATTCATGTTAATAAATGTAATGTAGGGTCATATAAGGTCATTGGGGGTTCTGTACAAGATGAAGCATCTTCGATACTTAGCAACCTGGTGCCGCCGGGGGCGATAAGCTGGGCCTAAGCGATAATTAGCAGGCTGTTGAAATAAGACTTTATTCCCGCCGGAATAAACCTGGTTCCATACACCGCCCGAAAGTCTTTCGGATTTTCGGGGTTCGCCAATCCGCCTGCGGCGGCTTGGCCCGAAACCGGGGCTCTTTAAACAGCCTGGTAGAATTTCGGGTTTTTCTGGGATGACTCCGACACTGCACGGGTTTGGAACTTATTCGGGGCTCGGCCGCGAGGATGCCTTTGCGTCCGGCGCCGCTGCGCGCGGGCCGAGGCCTGCGCTGGGCGGCGAGTCGGGCGCTGCTTTAGCCTCGTCCGCGGGGATCTTGGCGGGCCTGCTGGAATCGGCGGCGGCGGG
>SZOV01000164.1 GCA_030263375.1 Deltaproteobacteria bacterium PRO3 | reverse complement strand
AAATCCTCCCTGTTAAACGCCGTCTTCAAGAAGCCTTTGGCCCGGGTCAGCAAGGCGCCCGGCAAGACCCGCTCGGTCAATTTTTACCGCTGGGGACCCAGGCTCTGCCTGGTCGACGTCCCCGGCTACGGCTTCGCCCTACGCGGCCGCGAGGAGCGGGACGCCTGGAAGGAGCTGATGGCGGGCTTTTTCGACCGAGTCCCGGACACGGCCCTGGCCTTCCTGCTCCTTGACAGCAAGCGGGAGCCGGAGTCCGAGGAGTTCGGCCTGATCGACGCCCTGCACGAGCGGGGCGTCTCGACGCACCTGCTGCTCACCAAGTGCGATAGGCTCAACCAGGCCGAGCGCGAGGCCCGCCGGCGCGGCTTGGAGGCGCAATTCCAGGTGCCGGGCCGTGAAATTCCTTTGACGTGGAGTTTCGTCTCGGCCAAAACAGGGGAGGGCGTCGACGCCTTGAGGCGGCGGCTGCTCGACTATGCCAAAGAGATTCCGATTTCAGCTCCGACCCATGACCCGCAGCGATCTCGACGCGGTGCTGGACATTGAGCGCCGCAGCTTCGAGCAGCCCTACAGCCGGGAGATCCTCGCCCAAGAGCTGAAAATTAAGGCGGCTCATCTCCGCGTCGCGACGTACCGGCGCAAGGTCATCGGCTACATCGATTTTTGGCTGGTGCACGACGAGATGGAGCTGATCAGCGTCGCCGTGCACCCCGATTTCAAGCGTTGCGGCGTGGGGGAGGGGCTGATGCAAGAGATGATCCGCTTCGCCCACCAAAACGAGGCGCGTTTCATCTACTTGGACGTGCGCCGCTCCAACGAGGCGGCCCAGCGTTTGTACGAGAAGTTCGGCTTCGAGAAGGCCGGTGTCCGGCGTCGCTACTACAGCGACAACCAGGAGGACGCCATCATCATGAAGAAGGTCTTGGAGTGAAAGACAAGCTTTGCCAAGTCGCCTATCACGTAGCCCTGCAGGAGGGATATTTCCGGATCGGTTTGGAGACCGGCTGGGAGTCCTTCGTTCCGGGCCAGTTCGGCATGCTCGAGGTCCCTCGCCAAGACGGCGTCCTCTTGCGCCGCCCCTTCAGCTTCGCCCGCCAGCTCGGCGGCACCACCGAGATCCTGTATAAGGTGGTGGGGCGGGGCACCGAGGCCCTCTCCAAGGTCGCGACCGGACAGTCGCTGCGTCTGCTGGGCCCGTTGGGCCGGGGCTTCGAGGACGTGGCGGCGGAAGGCGACCGCGTCGGCGTCGCCGGCGGTTACGGCATCGCGCCCTTCCTGCAGCAGGCGAAACGGCTGAAGGCCCAGGGCCGGGTGCTCCACCTTTTCTACGGGGCTAGGCGTGCGCATGATTTGCTTTATTTACAAGAGCTTAATGAACTAGAGGTAAAGTTACACATTACCACCGAGGACGGCTCGCAAGGCGAGCGGGGGCGGGTGACCGAGCTCCTCGCCAAGGTCTACGCCGAAAGCTCCCCCGCCGTCGTCTGGTCCTGCGGCCCCCTGGGCCTCTTGCACGCGGTGCAGTCTTGGGCCCTCCCGCGCGGCGTCCCCTGCGAGCTCTCCGTCGAGGAGACCATGGGCTGCGGCACCGGCGTCTGTCTGGGCTGCGTGGTGAAGGATCAAGCCGGGCGCTATCGCCGCGCCTGCATCGAGGGGCCGGTCTTTGCCGGAGAATGCCTGAAGTTTTGATATGGTCGATCTGTCCGTCCAACTGGGAAATTTAAGCCTGAAGAACCCGATGATCGCCGCCTCCGGCACCTTCGGCTACGGGGAGGAGCTCAACGACTATTTTCCGGTCGAGAAGCTCGGCGCGGTCAGCACCAAGGGACTGAGCCTCAAGCCCCGCGAGGGCAATCCCATGCCCCGCATCGTCGAGACGCCCTCCGGGATGATCAACGCGATCGGCCTGCAGAACGTCGGCATCGAGGCCTTCATCCGCGACAAGCTGCCCTTTTTGGAAAAGCGGGGCGTGGTGGTGATCGCCAACATCTTCGGCAACACCTTGGACGAGTACGTCGAGATCGCCCGGATGCTCGACGCCACCTCGGTGCAGGCCGTCGAGTTAAACATTTCCTGCCCCAACGTGAAGGCGGGAGGGATGGAGTTCGGCAACGACCCGAAGATGGCCGCCAAGGTCACCGAGGCCGTGCGCCGCGCCTTCCGTCGCCACCTGATGGTCAAGCTCTCGCCCAATGTGACCTCCATCGTCGAGATCGCCAAAAACGTCGAAGCCGCGGGGGCCGACTCGCTCTCGATGATCAACACCATCACCGCGATGGCGATCAACACCAAGACGCGGCGGCCCATGATCGCCAACCGGGTCGGCGGCCTCTCCGGTCCCGCCATCCGTCCGATCGCGGTGCGCATGGTCGCCCAGACCTATCCGGAGGTGAAGATCCCCATCGTCGGCATCGGCGGGATCGTCAACGCCAACGACGCCCTCGAATTCTTCATCGCGGGCGCGGCGGCCGTGCAGGTGGGCACCGCGACCTTCATGGCCCCCGACGCCTGCAGCCGGATCCTGGACGAGCTCGAGGCCTACCTCGTCGCAAGCGGCATCGCTTCCCTTCGAGAATTGACCGGCACCCTCCAGCCCTAACCGAAGTGTCGATTGACAAATTCGCCTTTCTCGTCAATTTATGAGGAAATGGCCGGATTTTGCTCCTGGGACTGACGCGATGAGCCATTACGCAAAGGGGCCTGGATGCTTTCCAGCAACGTCTTGGTGCTCAACCACTCCTACTTTCCGGTGCACGTCACCTCGGTGCGCCGGGCGCTGGTGATGCTTTATCAGGGCATCGCCAAGGTCGTCGACGAACAATACAAAACTTTCGACTTCGAGACCTGGCTCGACTTAAGCGTCGAGCGCCACCACGAGAGCATCGGCCTGGTCGACCGCCTGATCCGCGTCCCGCGGGTCTTGCTGCTCAGCAGCTACGACCGTCTGCCGAAGAAGAATGTCCGCTTCTCGCGCTACAATATCTACCTGCGCGACCGTAACACCTGCCAGTATTGCGGGCATTCCTTTCCCAAGTTCGAACTCAACCTCGACCACGTGATTCCCCGTTCGCGTGGCGGCAAGACGACCTGGGACAACGTCGTCTGCAGCTGCATCGACTGCAACCGCCGCAAGGGCGGTCATCTCCCCGAAGAGGCGGGGATGCGCCTCTTGAAGCGGCCCGTCAAACCGCATTGGGGGCCCTTGAGCGATTTTCTCGGCAAGGGAGTTCCCTACCACCAGTGGAAGCCTTTCCTCAACGTGGTGGACTTCAGCTACTGGAATCTGGAATTGAAGGATTGAAATTGCGGGCGCCCCGCAAAAGCGTTAAACCTGGGCCGTGACGGAATCGCAATCCAAGTCCTTCGTGGTGGCCGCGGAGCGGGCCGGACAGCGGCTGGACCGCTACCTGGCGGCGGAGTGCCCAGGCATCAGCCGTTCCCAGCTCAAGCACCTGATCGAAGCCGGAAAGGTCACGGTCGCGGGAAGGGCGGTCAAGCCCTCGCATGCGCTGCGCGGTGGCGAGCGGGTGGCCCTGACGATCCCGCCCCCGGAAGTCCCGGTCTTGGTCCCACAGGACATTCCCCTGAACATCCTCTACGAGGACGCCGACCTCCTGGTCCTGGACAAGCCCGCCGAGCTGGTCGTCCATTTGGGGGCCGGCGTGAAGGAAGGGACCTTGGTCAACGCCCTGCTGCACCACTGCCGGGATCTGTCGGGGATCGGCGGCGTCGCACGACCCGGCATCGTGCATCGCCTGGACAAGGGGACCTCGGGATTGCTCGTCGTCGCGAAGAACGACCGTGCTCATCAGGGGCTTTCGGCACAGTTCCAGTCGCGACGGGTCGCGAAGACCTATCTGGCCTTCGTCTGGGGCAGCCCTCGCGACGCCAGCGGAAAGATCGATGTGCCGCTCGGGCGCAGCGAGCGGGACCGGAAGAGAATCGCCTCGCATGGCCGCAAACTGCGCCCCGCGGTGACGCGGTATCGTGTCCTGAAGCGCTGGCCGGCCATAGCCTTGCTCGAATTGAAGCCCGAGACCGGCCGAACCCACCAACTGCGCGTGCAATTGGCCGAGCTGGGGCACCCCATTGTCGGCGACCCGACCTACGGCCGCCGGCACCTCAAGGCCTCCGAGCTTTCCCCCGAGTTGACGGCGATCCTGAAGGAAACGCCTTTC
>SZOV01000163.1 GCA_030263375.1 Deltaproteobacteria bacterium PRO3 | reverse complement strand
CGAGCCGCCGTAATTTTTTACCCAAGCCGAGGCGCGTCCCCGAAGGCCGAGCCCGAGGCCCTCGAGGCCGAGCTGCGGCGCTCGCCGCTCAGCGCCGAGCGGCAGGATCTCTTCCGTAAGGCGATGGGAGAGGGCGATCTCCTCCTGGGGCAATACGACGGTTTCTCCGTGGGGCTCTGGCTGCGCGACCTGAACGCGGGCGGGAGCAGCCGCCGCAGCCGCCGGGGCTGGCGTGCCCTCGGGGAATACCTGGAGGCCGTGGAAGAGGTGAGGAACCTCCTCGGCGCGGATCCCTTTCACGAGTGGCAGATGGCCCATGAGAAGCTCATGCTGGCAGAGAGCGCCGACAGGACCGCGGGCCCGCTTTTGCAACAGATACTCTCGGCCAAGACCTCCGAGGACACTTCGGCCCTCGTCGGGCGCTTCATTGCCGCCGTGCCGCCGGTCGCGGAGTCCTTGGCGCGATTTCGCCCCGTCTTGCGCGCGAGCGCCGCCTTGAAATGGCCGGAGATGCGGACCCAACTGATCCGCCTGGCCGAGCGGCAATACCTGACCCATGAGACGGTGCGCGGCCTGCTGGTCTGGCTCGACCCGGCCGCGAACGGCGGCGATCGCCAGGTGATCTACGCGATCCGCGAGGAGGCGGTGGCCGGCCTCATCGACTTTGTTTGCAAGGGCAGCCACACTGTGGAGCATCGCCAGGAAATTTCGCGTTTTCTGCACGAAGTGGTGGCGCGCCGGGATTTGCGGATGTTCTCGGTTCTGGCCATCACCTTCCAAAACTACCAGCTGGGGATGATGCGCGATCGGCTGCAGGTCCGCAACCAGCCTTCCAAAGACCTCTTGACCGACCGCATGGCCATCGAATCCTACGACCGTTTTCGCGAGGCCATCCTCGCCACCGGGCGCTTCTACCTCGAGAACCGGGAGGTTCGCGGCCCCTATTTCGAGGTCTTCGAGAAGCTGGAATACGGCCGGGAGGACGAGAACGCCCAGTTGGCGGCGCCCATCCTGCAGCGCACCCGCAGCCTCCTGGAGCAGGGTTATTCCGTCGAGCTGCTCAATCGCGGCGGTTTGGGCCAGGCCTTGCTCCTGGCCCGAAACAAGGGTGGCGAAGAGCTCACCATCAGCCTGAGCTCCGTTCTCGATCCCCTGGAAGGCCGCGCCCACCTGCACAATTGGCTGGACCGCGCCGAACGCGAATTCCTCCACGCCGGAAAATACCAGAACGGGCAGGGCGGGGATCACCCTCTGGTGCTGGACCTGCAGATTCCCCGGATCCGCTCGGGGGTCTCGAAGCGGGATCTCTCCCTCTGGGCCCGCGACTACCTCGAGACCCATCCCATGATCCGCGAGGTGAGGCTTGCGATTCCCGCCCGGGGCAGCGAGGTGGCCGACCCCTTCGATTCCGCCGATTTTCGGGTCGAGGTCGTGACCCGCGCGATGCCGTCGACCGAGGCGCTGATCACCAACCGGGAGCTGGACTTGGAGAGGAATCCGAACGACGTCGCCGGCCGTCTCGAGCTTTACCGGATGCGTCAGGAGTGGGGCCAGGCCTTGGAGGAGCGGGCCTCGGAGCTGAGGAATCACCTCGCCAACCCCCGCTGGGAGGAATTTTTCGCCGAGCGGATCCTCGAGGCGCAAGGCGCGCTCGACCGGGCGCGGGAGGCGGAACAGCGGATCGTCGGGGAGGCGGGCGGTGCCGAGTCGGGCGCGGTAAACATTTCCGAGGTGCTCCGCAGCGTCGAGCACGCCTCCGCCCGATTGGCGAAGTATATCGGGTTGCGCGACCTGGCCGTGCAGATCACGCAGCTCCGCGAGCGAAATTGGGAATTGCTTTACGAGACGGCGCGCCTCTTCCCCAACGATGCGGGAGTCCGCTCTTTGGTGCAGCGTTCGGTATCGGCCTTGTTCCAGCAGATCGAGAAGGCCGGCGGCACCGCCCTGACCGAAGATGCGCCGGCGCGCCGCCTGCCGGCGGAGCGCTACGACCTGGCCTGGCGTCGCAGGACCTTTTTGCAGGTGGCGGAGATGGTGCTCGGAAGGCCCTTCGACGCCGGTCGACTGCCGGGTCTCTTCGACCTGCGCTCGGTGGGACATTCGATCCGGGACCTGCGCTGGAGTTTCGACGACCGCGGGCTGGTATTGCAGGGAGACATCGTGCCGGACGCCGCGCTCGCCCCTTACGAGGCGCAGGGCCCCGAGGCGCTCCGGCGCACCGAGGTGCCGGGCGAGCCCGACAGCGGATCCTTCTCTTTTCATCTCGGCCGGGACCGCCGCGGGAATTTGCTGGCGCACTTCGACCATCTCACCCTTCCGCCGCATTTGCGCGGTCGCAACGTGGGATCCACCTTCTTCCGCGAATTGGTGCGGATGGCACGGGGGCTGGAGATTCCGACCCTGCTCACCCCCGACGTCTCGGGGGACCACCGCTACTCGGTAGCGGCCTTCGGCACGACCTTCCGCAGGCCCGAGGACCGCGACCGGGTGCTCTCGCGTTTTCGGATATTCCTCATTGATTATATGCTGAAGCTGCCCGAATTCGAGAATTACGACTTCTCCGCGCTCGAACGCATCCGCACGCCCCGGGACCTGGCCCAGGCCCACCTGGACCCGGCGCTTCGGCGCTTGAGCCTCGATCAGTGGGAACCGGTCGCCGGCGAGGCCTTGCCGGATTATTATCGCGTGGGGCGGCTCTTCCTGCTGAACGAGGCACCGTCCTACGACGGCATTTTCGATCTGAGGGACCAGTCTTACAGCATGCGCACCTTCGACCAATACCTGGCCCGTCGCCTGGGGAGGGGCTATTTCGGGCCGCCGGAGGAGAATTGAGACGTCGGCATCTATCATTGACACTCGAAACCCGCCTTTGCTAGGGGCTTCGCGAATGTCTCCGGAGTCCGCCTCCAAAAAATATTCCGTCGGCCTCGAAAAGGCCTTGGACCGCTTCATCGAGAGCGCCGGCAAGATCTCCGCCAATATGCTGGGGATGGTCAACAAGGTCGGAGGCCAGATCTACGCCTTGCTGTTTCTCTCGCGCGAGCCGCTGTCCCTCGACGACATCTCCGAGATCCTCCAGGTCAGCAAGGGCAACGTCAGCGTCAACATTCGGCTGCTCGAAGAGTTCAAGCTGGTCAAGAAGATCTGGGTGAAGGGCAGCCGGCGCGACTTTTACGAGGCCAACCGCGACTATCCGCGCAAATTTCTCAAGGGCTTCTTCGACCGGCTGCGCGAAGGCGTCGACGAGAGCATCCGCATCATCAACCGCTGTCACGTACAATTCAACGAGGCGCTCGAAGAGATCGAGCCGAAGAGCGAGCAGATGGAGGACGCGAAATTCATGCTGCATCAGCTCGACCTGCTCAAGATGTTCTACACGGCGGCTTCCCAGCTCTTCGACGATTTCTACCAGGGGCGCGACATCAACACCGAGCTCCTCCGCCGCGTCATCCTCGAGGAATAATTTCCGGATCCTTTTTTTCACGCCCTCCGTTCCATCCGCTCATCGCTACCCAAGAAAAAAATACTGTACGAAAAATCTTGAAAGATCCCGCGCTTCGCCTCCGCCGCCCGGCTTTTTACTTGACCGTGACGCGGAAAGTCTTTACAAGGTCCGGAAACGAAAAAGTGCTTAATAATCAACTATTTAGAATGTTTTAAATTTTAAGAATCCTGAAATGTCGATCTAATCCAAAGCGTAAAGGAGAGAGTCATGGGAGAAGCAAAGATTCTGGATCGCGCGGTAGTTCGCTCCGCGAAGATCGCCTGGCCGGTTTTTCAATACCTCAACGGCAAGTTCAAGGACGGCAAGTCCTTCCAACCCAAGTGGGCCCCCGGTCCGCTGCTGAAAAGCTACGAGAAGACCTTCCCCAAGCTGGGCTTTCCCCGCACCACCGATTCGCTCTGCCCGGGCTGCGTGAAGGAGGTTCGCGAGGCCATCATCAGCGGCGAAAAGGATTACACCGAGCTGATCCACGGCAATCCCGGCGAGATCAAGGCCCAGATCATCGAGCGCGATGGGCAGATCTGGATGGTCAAGGATTGTCCCAAGCACGGGCACTTCGAGGACCTGATGGCCCTCGACAGCAAGTTCCTGTCCCGGATCGAGCGGCTTTTCCCGGGTCGCGACTTCAAGTCGCCCAAGACCGAAGTCCGCAACCACGGCACCTCGACCATCAAGTACGGCCGCGGCTCGGTGCTCACCGTCGACCTGACCAACCGCTGCAACATGATGTGCGACCCTTGCTTCATGGACGCCAACCAAGTC
>SZOV01000162.1 GCA_030263375.1 Deltaproteobacteria bacterium PRO3 | reverse complement strand
AGGCCTTGTTCGAAAACCTACCGGAGGAACTGAAGATGGAAAATCCCAGCATCGCAAGTCGCCCCAGTCCCAATCTGAGCGCGGGCATCCCCGAGGGGAGGTTCCGCCAATTCTGCGAGATCAACCGCCGGATCTCCGAGCGGGCGGGGCTCGACGAGATCCTCGAGCGGGTGATGGACGCCGCGATCGAGCTGAGCGGCGCCGAGCGCGGTTTTCTGCTGCTCAAGGAGGACGGCGCGAAGCAGGGTTCGCTCAAGGGCTTCCGCGTGAAGACGGCGCGGCGCCTGAACCGCGAGGCCCTGGAGGGCGAGGAGTTGAAGTTCTCCTGGACCCTCGTGCAGGGCGCCCTGCGCCAGGGGACGCCGCTGCTCACCGACAACGCCCAGGCGGACGAGCGCTTCCGCGAGGCCCGCTCCGTCGTGCAGTTTCAGCTCAAGTCCGTCTTGGTCCTGCCGATGGAGCTGAACGGAGAGCCCTTCGGCGCGATCTACCTCGACCACCGCTTCGCGCCGGACTGCTTCGCCGGGCAGGACCTCGCCATGCTCTCGGCGCTCGCGGTGCAGGCCACGCTGGCGATCGAAAAGGCGCGCCTGTTGGAAGAGTTGAAGGCCCGCGGCGAACGGTTGGAAAGCCGGGTGAAGGATCAGGAGCAGCAGCTGGAGGAGCTGAGCGGCGAGCTCAGCCAGGCGCGCCGCCGCCTCAAATTCGGCTACGAGGAGATCGTCGGCAAGTCGCGCCCCATGCTTCAGGTCTTGGAGCAGCTCGACCACGTGGCGCCGACTAAGATCCCCGTCTGGATCTTCGGCGAGTCGGGGACGGGCAAGGAGCTCGTCGCGCGGGCCCTGCATCACAACAGCCCCTGGAAATCCAAGCCTTTCGTCTCGGAGAATTGCGGCGCCATCCCGGAGAACCTCCTGGAGAGCGAGCTCTTCGGCTACAAGCGCGGGGCCTTCACGCAGGCCGACCGCGACCGCGTCGGACTGATCCAACAGGCCGACGGCGGGACCTTGTTCCTAGACGAGGTGGCCGACATGTCGCTCGGCATGCAAGCGAAGCTGCTGCGGGTGCTGCAGGAGGGGACGGTGCGGCCCTTGGGCTCCAACCAGCCGGTGAAGGTCGAGTTGCGCCTGGTGACGGCCTCCAACCGCGACCTCGAGGCGATGGTGCGGGAGGGGAAATTCCGGCAGGATCTCTTCTTCCGCATCAACGGCCTGACGATCCGCCTGCCCGCGTTGCGCGAGCGGCGCGAGGACATCCCCGTCCTGGCGCATCACTTGATTCAGAAGGTGGCGAAGGAGTACCGTCTGAAACCCAGTCAGTTGGCGCAGGACGCCTTGCAGTGGCTGATGTCGCGGCCCTGGCCGGGCAACGTGCGCGAGCTGGAGTCGGTGCTGCGCGCGGCCCTGCTCTTCGCCGGCGGGCGGCGCATCGACCGCAAGATGCTGGAGGCCCAGGGCCTGGGCGGGAAGGGGAGCGCCGCCTCCGCGCCGCTGGGCTCGGAGTCGACGGCGGAGCGGGCGCGGCTGGTCGAGCTGCTGCGCCGCCACGCCTACGACAAGAAGAAGATCGCCGGCGAATTGGGGCTCACCCTCAAAAGCGTCTATAATATGTTGGAGAAGTCCGGCCTGCCGACGAAGACGAGCCTGCTCAAGCGGGCGGTGGAGGGGGAGTAGGAGCTTGCCGGGCCCCGGCGACGAGGCCCCTCTTTCAAAAATTTAATTTCAAACACGATTTCCTTACAAAATTATAAGCCCGGCGGCGGGCCTTGGCGGCTAGGGGCCGGATGTCCTTCAAGAATTATCGTCGGGCGCTCTTGGCATCTTCCTTGCTTATTTGAGCTTTGGAAGGAGAGCGCGCATGAGCGTCGTCAAAAAAACCGCCGAGCCCTCGCTCGGGAAAACCACCCATACCTTTTTCTACGACATCTCCAAGGAGGGCAAGGCGGCCTTGAAGATGTCCGTCAGCGAATCCCAACCCGGCAACTTGCAGGAGATGCACCGCTCGCTCAAGTCCGGGCAATATTGCTATCGGCATGAGGGACGCTACGTGATGATGTCGCGCCGGGACGGCGAGCAGCTGGGCCTTAAGCCCATTCCGCTGCGCGAGGGGTGGAAGACCTTCCAGGAATTGAACGGCAAGGACGTCGCGCTGGGCGCGCGCCCGGACCGTTCGCTGGCCGGCCTGGAACGCCGCGCGGCGCCGAAGGCCGTCGCGCCTCGGCCCAAGGCCTCGCCCGTCCTGCCCGCTGCGGCTGCGCGTTCTCCGGCGGGGCCCGAGGCGCAGCCCGCCAAGCCGGCCGTCGCCTATCGCGACAAGGACCGCGAGGTTATTAGGAGCAAAGACGGACGCAAGATTACGGTCGAGAGCGAGATCGTGCTCTATGGTAGTTCGGAAGATTCCGCCGCCGATGCCTCGGCCGTCGCCGGTGATAAAGAGCGCGGCCTCGTCACCACAAAGGACGGACGCAAGATCGAAACCGAGAGTGAGGTCAAGATCTTCGCCAAGGCCCCCGAGAACGCCGAGTCCGATTCACTGGGTTCTCCGGATATCTTTCCTTGGACAAGCGGATTGAATATCTTTGAAACGGCTGACGTGTCCGATCCCGGTCAATTCAATACTCCCACTTCTTTCGTGAGAGACCTGCCCTCATTCCGCCCGATGGTTCGGAAACAGTGACGATTCCAGACGACCGGCCATGCCGAGGCCGCGCGCGGAGCGCGGACTCGGTCGGCGGTTGAAATTATTTGGGAACAAAACTTTAAAATTATAAATTCTTGAATCCTTTAATTTACAAAATGACAATTTTTGAATCGGATATTTTTTTAACTAAATGATTTTATTATACAAAAACAGTTAAAGCAGATCGGCATGGGTCTTGCTTTCTTATTTGGTCGAGACGATTTCTCAAGGAGGACCCGATGAACGAAAGCAAGATTTCCTATACCCCAGCCAGCCCGGCCGAGCCCCGATCCTTCATCCAATACGATGCGAAGGGCGAGGCGGTCGTCTTGCGCAGCAATGTCCGGGACGAGAACATGCATCCCGCCGGCGTACAGCAGGGGGCTCCCAGCGCCGCCTCGGCCGCGACGAAGGCCTCCCTCTCCACCACGGGTTCCATGCGCCTCTTTGGGAGTTTCGGCGATCTCAAGCTCGCCTTCGGAGCCCCCGTCCCCAAATAATGTGGACCGGAGGTTTCACGTGGGATTCCCACTAAAAGCGGCCTATAATAATTTGGAGGCCGGGCCTACCTCGTGGATGCTTGACCCGCCCATCTCGTGCCCCTGCCCGGTTGTTTGGGAGCGCCTATGAGTCAGGGTGCCGTCTCGAATCCTTCGCTCAGTACCTCGATACCTGTCGGAGCGCCGGTCGTTTCGGAGGACCTCTCCGTTGCGCGCGACAAGGCCCCTCCGATTCCCGCGCCACCGGCCGAGGCCGCGCCGCCCGCACCGGACGCCCGGGCCTTGAAACGACTTACCGCTCAAGTCCAGAGCCTCGGCGTTCCGCTCGCCGATCTTTTGGACGAAAAGGGCGGGCTTCCCCCGGAAAAAATGGAAGCGGCCATCCGGCGCATCGCGACCGATGCCAAGCGGCGGGCGGCGAAGGAACCTGACGCGGCGGCGCGCCTCTACCAACACGCCCTCAAGCTTAGCCCGAAGGACCCCGCGCTTCGAACGGAGCTGGCCAAGGCCAAGCTCGCCTGGTCGAACCGGGAAGAGTCCCCGCAGGTGCGCAAGCAGTTGATCGCCGAGGGCCGCGAGGAGCTGCGACGGGTGCTGCGGGAGGACCCGCGTCATCCCGAGGCCCTGCAAACCCTGGCGCTGTCCCTGGGCCTGGATCCCTCCTGGCTTCGCGCCGACGGGGGGATCGACGCGGCCAAGGCCGAGGCGATCCGGACGGAGCTGCTGGGAAAGGGCCCGCGTTCCCTGGAAGCCGCCCTGCGAAAGCTGCCTTTGCTGAATCCATCCGAAAGGGACTCGACCGAACGGGTGAAATGCTTTCAGCGGGACTTGCTCGAGGCCGTCGGCCACGGCACGGATTTTTCCCTGCTCGCCCCCGCCGACCAGAAGGCGGTGCTGCGCGAATTCTTTGCCCGGCGGGCGGCAAAGGCCGGGAAATCGGAAGGGGCGGGAACGGATGAGGCGGCCCTGCGGGAGAATTTTTCCAAAACACGAGGAAAGTGGGAAGGCGCGGATGCCTTGCTCGAGGGCATCGACGGCGAGTTGGAGACGCTCGCCGAGCGGGCGAGCCCGGCGCGGAAGCTCGCGTCGACGACGCCCGAGAGCG
>SZOV01000161.1 GCA_030263375.1 Deltaproteobacteria bacterium PRO3 | reverse complement strand
TACTTGATCGGGCTACACATCAACGAGCGGCAGAACGCCGCCCGGAAGGAACCCCGCAAAGATTAAGCGCCCGGATTGAGCCGCCAGAGGGCGAAGTTCAAGGCGCTCGCAAAACCCACCCAGCCCCAATAGGGCAGCAGCAAGGCGCCGGCCAGGGGCCGTGCCCGCCAAAAGGCGAGCGTCGTCGCGCCGATGGCCAGCCACAAAAGGCCGATGTCGAGCAAGGCCAGAAAGGGCGAGCGCCCCCAGAAGAAGAGGTAGGACCAGAGCAGGTTGAGCAGCAGCTGCAAAAAATACAGCCGCAGGGCCCCGCTGCGCAGGCCGACCTCCCGCCAAGCGAGCCAGGCGGCCACTGCCATCACGACGTAGAGGACCGTCCACACGGGGCCAAAGACCCAGGGCGGGGGATTCCAGTCGGGCTTGCTCAGGCCCTGGTACCAGGTCGGAATTTCGGAAAAGGTTGCCCAGGCACCCGCGGCCTGCACTGCCACGCTCAGCAGGAGAAATCCGAGTAGGACCAAGGTCGATCGCTTCGTCATGCGGCCATGCTAAGGGCCCCGCCGCCTTTTGCCCAGCGGATTCGACGCCGGCCCCTCGCCGGATCGCCGGTTATCTGAGGCGCGGCTCCCCTAAATAGTCCTGCTCGACCCTCGAGCGCAGGTAAATCCCCAAGCCCTGCGGCGCCAGCAGGCGAATCCTCTCCCACTCCGAGAGTTCGCCGTTCTTCAGCAAGAAGTGCAGTTCTTCCAGCGAGGCCCGCATCTCGGCGCGCAGCAGGCCCGCGGGGTCTTGGAAGGGCAGCACCCGATGATGGCTATAGTGCTCGAATTCATGGACCGTCCAGCCGGCCACGCGCAGGGCGCGATGGGCCTTTTCCTCCAGCGTCAGGGCGGCGGCGGGAGCGACGACGGCCACCGTGGGCCGCCCCGTGGCGCTCTTGCCCGCGGGCAGGAACAGGGACAGCGCGGGATCCTTGGAGACCCGGCTCTGCTCCTGCCGCAGCCAGAGATCCTGCATCTGGGCGTAGCTGAGCAGCTGCAAGTCGACCTCACCTTTCAGGAAGGCCTCGCGGGCGCGCCGCGATAGGGGCGTGGGCTGCAGGTCGAGGAGATCCAATACGTCCATCCCGTGCATCGGGGATAGCGACGTCCTCAATCCAAGCGCCTGATTTCCTTCCGCGCGGGCGCGCAGTAATTCCGCGGCCCGCTCGTGGAAGGTGGCCCGGCGCCGCGCGGCCTCGGCGGGGCTCCCCAAATTCGGAAGGTCTTCATAAAAACGCGCGAGCTTGGCTGCGAAGGGGGAGTCGTCGAGGAAACCGGTCTCGAAGCCGCGGTTCAACTTCGCTCCAGCCGCGCGCCAATCTTTCCTCGCCGCCTCCGTCGCGAAGGCGGCCCTCGCCTGCTCCAGGGCGAAGGTCTTGGGGAAGGCGATGTCGCCCAACTTTTCCAGAGGCCCCTCGGTGGCCGTCAGCTTGAAGAGGCGGTCTAGGTAGAGAACCGGCACGGGGCTGCGGAAGGCCTGCCCCGCCGCGGCGGCCAAGACCCTGCCCCAATCCGGATCGCCCCGCAGCAATTCGAACATCCCCACCAGACCGCGACGGAGGACGGGCAGGTCCATCGCCTGATGAACCGGACCCCGTTCTTTCTGGACGGCGATCGGCGCGTTGCGGGCGGGGTTGCGGAATTCCGGCGCGATCTTGCGGGCGTGATAGGCCTTCAGATAATCGGCGATCAGCTTTCGGGCGAGATCGGCGGCGACGCGGTCGACTGGACCCTTGTTTAAAGGAAGGGCCTCGACCGCGGCCCGCCAGGGGGCCGGCAGGGCTTCCTGCGAGGCGGCGTGCAAGACCTCGAGGCCGTAGCGGCGATGCCACTCGCGCTGCCGGAAAAACCGCTCCAGCGCGGGGATCCCCGGTTCCTGGGAGACCACGCGCATCAAGGATCCGAGGGCCAATGCGTCCCGCTCGACGAGGCTGCGCTCGAAGGCCTCCTGCACCAGGCTGTCGTAGAAGGAGCCCCGCGCGCGGCGCAGCGGATCCAGCTCGGAGACGCAGGCGAAGACCGAGCCGGCGCCGAGCAGCAGGTTCTCGACCCGGTCGGCGGCGGAGCGCTCGAGCTCGCGCTCCGAGACCTTCAGCAGGAGCTCTCCATAGACCTCTTGGACGGCGGAGGAGGTCTTGGCGACCTGCTCCCGAAGCTTGCGCAGTCCGGGCGCCTCGGGGTCCTGGCGCAACTTCGCCGCGAGCTTCTCGCCGAAGCGGCGCGTGACGGTTCGCAAGTCGGAACCGGTCCCGCTTTCCTGGCTGAAATTGAAAAAGCGGTCGGGGAGCCGCGGCCGCTCCTCGACTCCGACGCCCGATCTTCCAGCCACGATACCTTCCGCCGCAAAGGCGTGTCGCGGCGCCGTCGCGACCGCCGCCTTCGAAAACCCGCCCTCCTGTATTTTGGCATGCAGCTCCAACTCCCGCGACCAGGCACCGAAGCGCGGGCCTAGGGCGGCCTGCGCGAGACGCCCACCCGCTTGAAAATGAAGATAGGTGGCCAGGGATTCGAAGAGCAGCGAAGAAAAATCGCCGGCGGGACTCCAGCCTAAATGTTGGTCCGCGACCTGCGCCGTCGCGATGCCGGCAAGGACTCCGGCCTGCCTGGCCAAGGGGGATCTCGTCAGGCCCCTGGTGGCGGCGCCCGCTCCCTTGAGCAGGCCAAGATGCAGCGCGGTTCGTGACAAGTCCTCGCCGAGGCCCGGCGCCGGGGCATCGCCGCCCAACACCCGCTCCAAGCCGCGCCGGGCAAAGACGAAGGCCGGCACCTCCGCCAAAAATCCCGCCGTCCCGGCGGCCAGCGAGGCCCCGGCCCCGCGCGTAAGCCAATGCGCCTGCGGCCGGGCCAAGAGCCGGCCGAGGGTTCCGATACGCACCGTCCGAAAGACCAGGCCGGCGGCCGTCATGGCCCCCAACATCGCCGGGTCGCTCGCCTCGTGGAAGAAGCCACCGAGCCGAATCTCAATACGGTCGCCGATGCGCCCGCCTCCGGCCAGGACCGCCAAGCGACGCTGTGCCTGAGCGCGGATCGCCGGCGACAAGGCGGGATCGTCCAGCGCGCGGTAATAGGCCGGCGCAGACGGAGATCCCGAGGCCTCGAGACCCACGGCAAAATCCAGCGCGGCGCGGGCGAGCAGCTCGGGATCGGTCTCCGCTTGCAAGGCGCGCCAGGCCTCCCGCTGCGCGGGGCTCAGCGCCTCAACGGCGAAATCGCCGTCCTGCGCCCCGGACCGCGGGCATGGCTGCCCCGCCTCACAGGGCGATGCCCCGAATGAGCGTGCGGATAGGAGTGTCCCCGTCGCGGACATGCGACCCCCTGGAATGTCGATCGTTGGATAAAAGGGTTTATTGGAGTGGTTTGAAGGCGGATAAACCCCGAGCTATTGGCGTTATAGCTTTTCGCCCGGGGTTTGGGCAAGTTGCTTCGAAAAGCGGGTGACAGTTTTTTACCGCGTAGGCCGAGGCGGCTCGCGGGCTCAATTCGGAGCGTAGACCTTGATTTCCAGCATCTTACCGTTGGAAAGGGCGCCCGAAGCTTGGGACAAGGTCAGGCGGAAACTTAACCCCTGCCCTTTTGCGTCGGAAAACGGCTCCGGGCCGATAACCTGCTTGGGATCCAGGGCGGCGCCGTAGCTGTCTTGGACCATCTTCAAGAGGGACTCCGCATGACTACGATCCTTGGCGCGCAGGCTGAGGGAATAGCGGTCGTAAAACTCCATATCGACCAAGGTGTTGTTATTGTCGATGGGGTCTCCCCATTTGTCGACCAGGTCCTTGACGCTTTCCAACATCGAATAGGCCCGCGGGGTCTTTTCATTCTGCTCGGCGATCCAACCAAGGATTTGAAAGGCGCGCAGCTCCAAGGGCAGCTTGACGGGGATGTTTTGCGGATTCTCCAACAGCAAGAGGGGAATAACGTCTTCTAGGGCCGTTGCTTTCCCGGTCTGCTTCACGGAAACCCTCGCCACCTCGATCGCCAGTTTCGCATCCGTGCCAAGCGGCCCCTCGACGACGACCTGATGCTTGGGGTTGGCCAGGGAAGTGAAAGTGAAGACGGCCCGGGAATCGCCGGATTGGCGGAAGGAAAATAGTTGTCCCTCCAATTGCGCGATGGGCGCGGCCGGGTTGAAGGCCCCGGGATAGGGTTTGAATGAAAATTGATGGCCGGCCACGAGCATGTTGCCGGCGAGGGCCTCGAGGTAGCCTTGCGCGCGAATCTCCCCCAAAGTCGTACCCGGCAGGAGAATCGCGGGATGCTGCGGGTGAAAGAGCCCGGAAAAACCCGCGTCTCCCAAGGTCCAGGCCTTCCGCTCCTCGGAGATCAGGGCCAC
>SZOV01000160.1 GCA_030263375.1 Deltaproteobacteria bacterium PRO3 | reverse complement strand
CGCCGCGCAACGCCCGCCCTTGCGCGTCGTCAAGGGCGCCGGAACGGGGCGCCGGCGCCCTCCCGAGGCCGCCCCCCCGCCGCCCGCCGCCTCCGAAACGGCGCTCGCCGCCGGCACCGATACCTCGGTCATGACTCCCCTACCGGACTCCCTCGATCCGCTGGGGCCCATCCGAAACACCACGCGCAGCGAGGCCTTCGTCGCCTCCCTGGTCGCCCTGGAGGAGACGGGTCTCATTCCTCCCGGCACCGCGCTGGAGCAGTATCAGCTGCCCGGGGTGGTGCTGCGCGCCGACCGGCCCGGGGAACGGGTCGCCCTGTCCCTGCAGCCCGGTCGCGCCGAGGCCGAACGCGTGCTCTACCGCGTCGAGGCCGTCGAGAACGGCGTCTTGAGGCTGCGGCGCACCGGCGGGGAACTCGACCCCAGTCAAAACGCCGAGCTGCATGTAGGGCCCAGCCACGAGTTGATCCCCTTCCAAGCGAACGATTACGTCTTCCTCCGCGCCGCGGGACCGGAACGGCCGCGTCCCTCGCGGGGACCCGAAACCCCTCCGCCCCCGGGCGGCGACGACGCGAACCTGCCGGCCCGCCACGCCATCCACCCCGAGCTCCTCGAGGGCGCGGGACGCCCCTTCTCGATCCCACCCGCGCGGCTTCCCGACCTCGACTACGCCGCGCGGCGCGCCGAACTGGAACTTAACGTCGTGAACGAGGGCCCTCACGCCTGGGTGGAGGCCACGCTTCCGGTGATCGAAGCCGTCGCCGACGATATTGCGGCCCGCAGCGGCGGACTGTTTCCCGAATACGGCCCGCTCGCGGAATCGATCCGCGCCGACTTGGCGGTGATGCGCGATCCCGCCGCCTCGCTGGAAAGCCTGGAGCCCGCCACCCGGCGCCTCGCCGAGCTCTTGCGCTTACGCCGGGAGTTCCCGCCGACCGATCCCGCCTTGGACAACCTCTTCCGCGACAACGTCGCGGCGCTCTACGCCCGCGGCCTCCCGCCGCCGAGCGGAGACCGAAGCCGCCGGACGGCCCGACCGCCGCGGCCGGACGCCGGAGCGGTAAGCCGACCCGCGACGGCGGAAGGACGCCGAGGCGGCGCCGAGGGGGCGCCTCCGACAACGGAAACGACGGTCCGCGTCGTCCCGGAAATGCCGCGCGACGACACACCCCTGCTGGCCGAAATCGAGGCCATGGCCGCGCGCGAGGTGGAGGGCTTCTCGGATCTGGCGCGGCGCACGCGCGAGGCGCTGCTAAGGCATGACGGGCGGAAGACCGTCCCCGCGGACGACACGGCCATGCGGACCTGGCGCGAGGGCCGTCAGAGAATTTTGGAAGGTTACCGCCGCGAGCGCCTGCGCCTCGCCCGCGAATTGGTGGCCCGCCACGAGACCCCGGGCCGCCGCGTGCTGGAATTCCTGCAGGGCCTGAGTCACGACGAAGGCCTGTGGGGCGAACTCGAGGCGGTCGGCGTGGAGCGCGCCCGCGTCGCCGCGGACATTCCACCGCACGGCCGCCCCAAGGCCGTCGAGGACGTGCTTCCCAAGGTCGAGCGCCGAGGCTGGAATTCCCTGCTCCCCTTCACCGACCTGTTCGGCACCCGCATCGTCGTCGAGAGCTATCCGGACGCCCTCGCGGCGCTGGCCGCGATCCGCCATCGCTTCCGGGTGCGGCCGGAATACTCGCGCGAGGGCCGGCTGATCTTCCCCAGCCATCGCCGCGTCCGCCGCTCGGACGGCACCGAGCGCGTCCACTTGAACCTGCTGGAAAACAACCGCCCGGTCCTCGACCAAGAACGCGTCGGCCGCGTCCTCGACGGGCGCCGCTCGGGCTACCGCGCCCTGCACGTCGTCGTCGAGGTCGACGGCCTGCCGGTCGAGATCCAGATCCAGACGCGATCGCTCTACCGCTGGGGCCACATCCAACACGAGTTCTACAAGAACGAGACCCTGGCGCGGCCGGAGAACCGCGACCTCCGCGAGGCGGTCGACCGCTATTTTGCCGAGGCCGCGCGCTACTTGGCTCAGACCGAGCAAGGCGTCCCGGCCGAGCGGCCCGCGCCGCCGGAGCTGCCGGCGGATCGCCTGGCCGTCCTCCCTCGGGAGAGCCGCAGCGAGATCCGCGTCGCCGTCGAGAGGATGGAGGCGCTGCTGGACGAGCGCCCGGCCGCCGTCGCGCCGCCCCCGACCTACCGGCGGGCCGTGAGCTCGCTGGAGGTCCGCACCGGACGCGGCGTCACCGAGCACCCGCTCGACGGCGATTGGGCCGCCGCCTTCTTCCCCGAGGGCCACGCCCCGACCGAGCTCGCCGTCGAATTCGCGCTGGACGCGGACGTCGACGCCGACCAGGCCGCGGCGCTCTGGCAGTCGGACTTCTCCGACACCCTGACCCGCCGCCTGCGCGAGGGCCTGGGCCCCCGCGCCGCCTCGCGCGAGCCCGTCGCCTTCCGGCTGCGCCTGCGCCGCGACAACGCCGTCACCGAGATCTTCATGGTCGCCGAGCCCCGCCTCTTGACCGAGGAGGGCGCGATGCGGAGGCTCTTGACGGGGGAAAGCTTTGCCGAAGCCGACTTCTATCACCAGATCGAAATTTTCCACCCTGAGGGCGACACTGAGATCCACCTCGCGCAGGTACACCTGGCCGAAGGCCTCCGCGGCCGCGGCCTCTACGAGAGTTTCTCCCGGACGCTGCGCGAGGACCTGGCCCGGCGCCATCCGCGCGCGCGAGTCAGCGCGATAACCAAATCCCCGTCGCTGGAACGCATCTTCCTGGCGACCTACGCCGAGGCCGAATCCGTCCCCATCGAGACGAGGCGTCCCGAGGACGGCCTGTACCTCTCCGGCCGCCTGCCGGCGGCCCGGCCCGAAGAGATCTTCATCGAAGCGGAGACGGATCTCGCCGCGGCCTCCGAACGCCGCGACGCGCCCGCCGAGGCCCTGAGCGAGACGGAGGCCCCCGCGCCGACAGAGGCACCGCGCCGGAGCGCGCCCCCCGACCCCTTCGACAGCGGCAACTTGCACGCCAGTTTCCTCGGCGCGGGGCTGATGATGGCGATGACCTCCATGGGGCACTCGCCGGGCGTCTCTCTGTTGGCCGGGATCTTCGGTACCGTCTTGCCCGTCGGCATCTTGGGCGTGATCCGTTGGGTGCGAGGCCGCTTGGGTGCCGCCCCGGCCGCGGCGTCCGGCGTTTCCGTCGCGCCGCCGCCCGTCGGTCCCGCCGCCGAGGCGGCCTTCGCCGACTTCACCGTGGCCGCCGAGGATGGCTCCGAGTTCGTCTTCCGGCCCTATCGGGCCGAGCCCGGCGCCGCCCCCTGGCGCTACATCGCCAGCGTCGACCGCGTCCTGCCGGCCTCGCGGCCCGACCACTTCGAGGCGACCTTCGCCGTCGTCCGGCAGGCGCCGGGCGAGCCGCCTGGGGCTGATCAACGAATTAGGCCATACCCAGCGCGGCGTCCGAGTCTTCCTCGACCGCGTTCCCGCCGCGGGAGCCGCCGAGGCCGCCGCTCCGGCGGCGCCTCCCGCCGCGCGCCTCGCCGCCGAGACCATTCCCCTGGAGGCCGCGCCGCCCCCCGAAGCGGCGCCGCCGCCGTCCCCAGCCGAGCGCCCCTTGCTGCAGCCCAACGTGATGGGCGGCAACCTGGCCGAGATCGACGGACATTTGGCCGGCACGACGCTCGACCCCGCCCAACTCGCCGAGGTCTTGGCGCGCCACAGCCGACGCGTGAATTTGCCCGGCGGCGAATTGGTCTACGTCGCCACGCAGGGCATCGATCCCAAGCACCCGGTAGGCGAGGATTACATGGGCGGCCTGGAATACCGCGACGCCTACGGACGGCGCGTCTACTCGATGATGGTCGCCGACGGCATGGGCGGCATGGGCAACGGCGACGCGGCCGCCCAATTGAGTGTCGAGGCCTTCACCGCGGAATTGCGGCGCTCGGGCGACATGCGGCGCGCCTGGGAACTGGTCAACGCGGCCGTCCGCGAGTTCAACCGCGCCTTCCATCAAGGTCGCGACCGCGAGGCGGCGATGGCCGCGGCCCGCCAGTGGATCCGCGACCCCGGCCGGGCGCGACCCGGCACCGGGGCGGACGGCGGCGGCTCCTGCTCAGTCAGCTTCAGCGTCATCCCGCCGGCACGTCCGGGTGACCCCTACGTCCTGCAGACCCATTTCGCCGGCGACGCCAGCCTGCGCGTCTACCGGCGCGGACCCGACGGGCGCTATCGCCGGGTCTTCGCTACCGTCGAACAGAACGTCGGCGCGGTGGCCGCGGACTCCATGCAGGAGAGCGGCGTCGACCTGCGGCGCACGCGCGAGATCCGGCTCCATCCGATGGCCAACAAGGTCACCAACGGCGTCGGCGGCCACGAATCCCTCGCCCTGTCCGGCACCGCCGACGGGGAGATTCCCGAATCCAACGGCCGGGTCCGGCGCGCGGCGGGTTACGAGCACGGCCTGGTCCTGCGGGAGGGCGACTTGGTCCTCGCCGGCTCGGACGGCTTTTGGGAAAACTTCATCGACACCGACGTGGTGGGCGAATTGATCCAAGGCGCCCGCAGCGCCGAGGAGGCGCACCGCATCCTGCGCGAGGAGACTCACGCCCGCATGGAGGTCGTCCGCCGGCTGCGCGCCCGAGAGCTCCCCGCCGCGGCCAACGGGCGCTTCCGCTTCACCCACCGCGGGCGCGAGCTCTTCATCGATCGGCAGCACAACGTCTACGACAGCGAGACCGCGACCGCGCCGATCGACAAGTTCAAGCCCGACAATTTCAGCCTGGCCGCCTACCTGCACCGGCCGGCCGCGATCGCCGCGGAATCGGCCACGCCGACGCCGGCGCCCCGCGCGCCCGCCGTCGCTACGCGGCGCTCTTCCGTGCCCCCGCCCATCCCCGCCGCCGCGCGGCGCCCGGCCTCCGTCCCGCCGCCGATCCCGGCGGCCGCGAGACGCCCGGCGACGGCGCAAAGTCCGGCCGCCGCCCCCGTCGTGCCTGCGGCGACTTCCGGCGAATTGGTGATCGCGGGCGGCGAGCACCTCTACCGCGTCGCGCGGGGCGGATACCGCGCGGACGAGGGGCGTTACGTCTATCAATTGCGCCTCGACTCCGAATCCGGCCCCGAGGCGCCGCTCTTCCAAGAGATCGAAAGCCCACGCGCCCTGAACACCGCCGAGATCGAGGCGGTGCTCGACGGCCGGAGACCGCAGGGCGTCCTGGTCCGCGAGGGCTGGCGGATCTCCGAACTCAGCTCCGAGCCCGGCGCTCCCCCGTCGGGCGCGCCCGGCACGCTGCCCCTGAGCCTGGTGCCGAACACGCCCGACATGCGCAGCGTCCAAATCGACTTCTACGTGCTGTCGAGCGAGCGCACGCCCCTGGACAACCCTTCCGCCAACCCGCGGGTCGCCCTCGTCGACCCCACGCTGCGCGGCGCCTCGGGCCGCGAACCCGTCCTCTCGCTGGGCGGGCGCAGCGAGTCGGGCGACCCCGCGCGCCGCGAGTGGATCCTCGAGGTGCGCCAAGACCGCGTCCCCGTCCTGGTGGACGGCCAACGGGTCCTGCCCTTCCAGGGCTTCGTCCGCCTCACCGAAGGCGCCCGCATCCGGGTGGGCTTAAGCGAATTTGTCTTCCACGGCCAGTCCCTGGTCCCCGAGACCACCGCCCCGCTCCGCCTCTCCGTCCCCCCGCAGTCGCGGCCCGCCGAAGGCCTGCCGATCGCGGCCGCCTTCGATCGCGAAGACCCGGGCCCCGTCGGCGGGGACGGCGAAGATTAATTTATTCGGATGTTCCGGCTCAGTCGTTGGGGTCGGTGTACTTGAAGTTCCAGGCCTCGTTCACGCTGCGCAGCTGCATGGCCCAGCCGGCGGCGCCCTCGGCGCTGATGTAGTGGACCCAGGCGGAATCCCCGTGCTCGGCCAGCCATTCGAACTCGCGATGGCAGGCGCGCATCTCCTGGCGCGCGATCTCCAGGCGGCTGCGCTTTACCCCGGGGACGGTATGCAGGAAATGTTCGTGCTCGTGGACGACGAAACCGATGCGGGAAAAAGCGGCATCGTGGAAAGAGGACTCGTCGAAATCCTCGATCTGCTTGATCAAAATTCGGTCCGGCCTTCCGGTAATGTGCTTGGGCATGAAGACGCCGATCATGCTGCGGGCCCGCTCTCCGACGTAGGGCGAAACTTCGGCCTCGAATTCGTCCCTGGGCAGGAAGTCCAGGCGAACCTGAAAGTTCACTATCGAATCATACACGCTTAAAGAGACCGGATCGCCCAATTGACGCAAGATCCGCAATGCGTCCGAAGCCATCAGCGGGCGCGGCTCAGGCAGGTGCCGGCGCAAGATGTCCCGGCGCCGCGCCGCGGCGTTGGCGACCGTATGCCCGTCGATGAACTTCCAAAACAGGCGGTTGAAATTCGCGAACATCGCGGCCATCTCCGGCTCTTCGTAAAATCCGTTATGCTGGGTTCCATCGACCTCTTCCACGGCGGAGGGTTGGTCCATGCGGCTTTGAATCCCGATCAGGCGCAGCCCCTCGCCGGTCAGCTCGCGGTACTTGGTGTAGACGTCGAACTCCCGCGCCATGACGCGGTAGATGCGGAAGAGACGCAGGTAAGGCAGCGGGCTGAGCGGGATGGGCGCCATCGCCCTTTCGATGTCGGGGAGCAGGGAATCTTTTTCGCGCACGGTCCGGGCCAGGGCCGATAGGAATTGCTCCATCTCCATGTAAAGCGGATCCTGGCGGTCCATGCCCTGAAGATGCAGCACCGTCCGGTGGAGCAAGTCGCGCGCGGGGGCGCCCATCGGCAGGATGTTGATGGTGCGGTGGACGGGCTTGAAGTTCTGCAGGGCGCGGCGCATGGCGCCGATCGTCATCGGCTGCATCCGGTACTGCGGGAAGAGCGGCTGCAGGAGCCGTTCGAAGGTCGTCAGATCCATGCCGTCGTGGATGGCGTCGAGGATGCCCTGGAGGGTCACGGCATCCTTGCGGCGCACCGACTCGGTGAAGCCCCAGCGCGTCAGCCATTCCAGATAGCTTCCCCGCGCGCCGATGGGGCGGGCGTGCTGGACCATGTGCCGCAGCCGACGCAGCGAGATGTTGAGACGACGCGAGTCTTCCGGCCGCATAAGTTCGAAGGCCTCGATCAGGCGGTCGAGGTCGCCGTACTCCTGGCCCAGCACCCGCACCTGGTGCAGCGAGTCCTTGCTGGCCACCCGGCCCCAGGACCGGGACAGGCGCTGCAGGGCGGGCTCGGTGAGAGGCGGGAGCTCCGCGCCGATCATCTCGCGGAAGGAATAGGCGGCGGCCGGCGCCGAGCTCTCGAGAAAATGCGCCGGCGCGGCGAGGCCGGGCCGCGGGCTTAAGGCCGTCTCGAGGCCGTGGCGCAGCAGCAGCTCGTAACGGGCGCGCGCCGCGGCCGTCCCGCCGAGGCCGTGCATCATGCGGCCTCCCACCTGCATCTGCAGCCAGGTGTCGGCGGTGTCGACCCAGCGGGAGGCCTCGTCCCGCGCGGGCCGCAGGCCGACGGCCTCCTCCAACCGGTGGCCGAGATAAACCCCGCCCAGCGAGGCCGCCGTGTTCCAGGCGCCGCGCGACAGCGGGGCCTTCGCCCAGCGCCGGCCCAGGGCCGCGCCCGCGAAGCCGCTCAGTTGCAGCACGCCCAGGAAGATCGCCGCCGAGGCGAGTTCCTCGCCGAAGCCGGGCTCCTGGACCCCTTCCGCCCGCGAAAAATGGGACAGCAGGCGCCGCGCGCCGACGAAGGCGGGGACCTCGGCCAGGTAGCCGGCGATCCCT
>SZOV01000159.1 GCA_030263375.1 Deltaproteobacteria bacterium PRO3 | reverse complement strand
TCCATAAGGATCGGTCTTTGCAAACTCCCAAAAGGCCCGGACGATTTCGGCCAGTCCCTCCGGATAAAACTCCTCCGCCTCCACCCGGGCCAGGATCTCGGGCCGAAGCGACGGGAAGCGCAACCAAACCTCGAGGATCGTCTCTTCCTCGGGAAGCCAGGCCCGGCGCCGCTCGGTCGGCCGCGCGGCCTGGGCGGGGCGCCTCTCCGGCAGGGGGCGCTTGCCCCGCAGCCAATCCTCCGGGATGTCGAAGCCCTCGGCGAGCCGGCGGCGGTAGAGATTTTGCACGATGGAGTCGGGGAGCTTCTCGATCAGGGCCAACAGCCGCCTCGCCGCCCGGCCTTTCTGCTCCAGAGCCTGCGGGCCGCGGGGCAGCGAGGCCGACCACTTATCGATGAGTTCCTCCAAAAGGTTTCGCCGCTCCTGGAGCTTTTTTTCGAAGGCCAAACGGCCAAAACGCCGGAGATAAGAATCGGGATCTTCGCCGCCCTCCAAGCGCACGATCTGCGGAGTCACCCCTTGGGCCAAAAGGACTTCCAAGGCCCGCAAACCCGCCTCTTCCCCGGCCGAATCGCCGTCAAATAATAAGATGATTTCGGCCTCGAGTCTTTGCAAGGTCTTGGCGTGATTGGAAGTGAGGGCCGTGCCCAGGGGCGCCACGGCCTGGGTGAAGCCCTGGCCGTGGAGGGTGATGACGTCCAGGTAGCCCTCGACCAGCAAGACCTGGTTTCTCTTGCGGATTTCGCCCTTGGCCAGGTGGAAGCCGTAGAAGAGCTCGCCCTTCTTGAAGATCTCGGATTCAGGGGAATTCAGGTACTTGGGCCCCTCGTCCTTCTCTTGGAAGAGCCTCCCGCCCAGGCCGACGACCTTCTTGTCGTGGCGGAAGATGGGAAAGGTGAGGCGGCCGCGGAAGAACTCGCGGCGGCCGCGGTAGAGCGAAAACTTCTCGAGCACCTCGCGGGCGATACCCTTCTGCTGAAGGCGTGCGGCCAGGCCGCTCTCTTGGCCCGGGCAGTAGCCCAGGTGGAAGGCCTCCACGGCGGATTCGGGGATCTGGCGCTTGGCCAGGTAGGCCCAGACGGGGTGGTCCTTGGGGGTGTTCTTGAGCAGGCAGTGATAGTACCAGGCGGCCTGGCGGTGGACCTCGAAGGCCTCGTCGCGCCGCTCGCGGGCCTTGGGGTCGGCCGGCCCGGAGGAGGCCACCTGCACGCCCGCCCGCTCGGCCAGGCGCTGGACGGCCTCGGGGAAGGAGAGGCTGTCGAGCTTCATCAAAAAGTGGAAGAGGTTTCCGCCGCTGCCGCAGCCGAAGCAGTGGAAGGTGTCGCGGTCGGGGCTGACGATGAAGGAGGGCGATTTTTCCTGGTGGAAGGGGCAGAGGCCCTTGTAGTTTTTGCCGGCCTTCTTGAGTTGGACGAATTCGCCGATGTATTCGACGATCGAAACTCGTTCTCGGATTTCCGACAGTTGTTCTTCCGAAAACATCCACACTCCAATATTGAGAAGCGGCCCCGGTCCGAGGGCCGAAACGCCCGCAGGAAATGAAAAAATCGGTCGGCGGAACAGGCCGACTAGCCCAGCAGTTTTTTCACCAACTCGCTGACGATCTTACCGTCCGCGCGCCCCATGACCTTGGGCTGCACGGCCTTCATGACCTTGCCCATGTCCTTCGCGCCCTGGGCCTGGGTCTCGGCGATGGCCTCACGGATCGTCTTTTCGAGCTCCTCCGCGGAGAGCTGCTGGGGCAAAAATTCTTCAATCACTTTCAATTCGGCGGCCTCTTTTTCGACCAGGTCTTGGCGGCCGCCGGATTGGAAGGCCTCGATCGACTCTTTGCGCTGCTTGGCCAGGGTCGAGAGGGCCTGGACGACCTCGGCGTCGTTCAGCTCGCGCTTGGCGTCGATGGCCTTGTTCTTCAGCACCGACTTGATGTTGCGCAGGGCCATCAGGCGGTCCTTGTCCTGGGCGCGCATCGCGTCTTTGAGCTGGGATTCGATGTCTTGATAGAGGGACATGGCTTGGACACCTAAAAATACAAATACGAAACGAAGGCCGGGGGCCTTTCGCTTCGGAATCGCTTGTGACGAAATTAGTCGCGGTACTGCTTTTTTATGGCGCGCTTGCGGGCGGCGACGGTCTTGCGCTTCTTTTTGATGCTGGGCTTTTCGTAGTGCTCGCGCTTGCGGACCTCGGAGAGGATCCCCGCCTTCTCGCACTGCTTTTTGAATCGCCGCATGGCGGCCTCGAAGGACTCGCCGTCTCGAATTTGGATGCCGGGCATGACAACCTCAATTTGTGTTAATTATCAAGCTCTTATACACCGATTTCCGCGGCTTGTCCATCCGGGGAAAGCGCCGAAGAGCGGGAGGATATAGGAGCTTCGGGAAGGCCTGTCAAGCCATAAACGGGCGGGCGCGGGGGCTTGAAAAACGGGGGGCTTAGCCGATCAGGGAGGGGCCCATTTGGCGGCCGGCCAGCAGGTGCATGTGGACGTGGTAGACCGACTGTCCGCCCTCCGGGTTGACGTTCATCACCAGGCGGTAGCCCCGGTCTTGGACGCCCTTGTCGGCGGCGAGCCTGCGGGCTGCGGCAAACATCTCTTCCACCACCCCCAGCTGGTCCTGGGGGATCTCCCCCAAGTGGGCGTAATGGGCCTTGGGGATAATCAGGAGATGCACCGGGGCCTGGGGGCCGATGTCGGGGAAGGCGAGGACGCGGTCGCTTTCGTACAGAAGATTCGAGGGAATTTGTTTTTGGGCAATTTTGCAGAAAATACAGGAGTCCATGGATTCACCTTGCGAGGTTCGCCCCTACATCACTTGTAGACTTTCTCCTCGTCGAAGAGCTTTTCCCCGACCGTCTTCACCTGATCGCCTTCGATCTTGTTGAAGAAGCAACTGCGGTAGCCCGTGTGGCAGGCGGCGACGTTTTGCTTGATCTTGATCAGTAGGGCGTCGTTGTCGCAGTCGAAGTAGACCTCTTTCACCTCCTGCGTGTGGCCGCTGCTCTCGCCCTTGACCCAAAGCTTTTTGCGGGAGCGGCTCCAGTAGGTGGCGAGCCTGCTTTCCAGCGTCATCTTCAGGGACTCGCGGTTCATGAAGGCGAACATCAGGATCTCGCCGTTCTCGTGGTCTTGCAGGATGACCGGGATGAGGCCCTTGTCGTCGAATTTCAGCTGGTCGAGGATCTTGTCGTAGTTCATGCCACAGTCCTAACCAAGACGCCGCGTTCGCTCAAGTAGCTTTTCACCTGGGCGATGCTCAGCTCGCGGAAGTGGAAGATCGAGGCCGCCAGGGCCGCATCGGCGCGGCCTTCGGTCAGGCCCTGGTAGATGTGCTCGGCGGTGCCCACCCCGCCGGAGGCGATCACCGGGACCGTGACCAACTCCGCCACGGCCTGCAATAGTTCGATGTCGTAGCCGGCCTTCGTGCCGTCGCGGTCCATGCTGGTCAGCAGGATCTCGCCGGCGCCGAAGCCCTCCATCTTGCGGCACCACTCGGGGGCCTCGAGGCCCGTCGGGGTGCGGCCGCCGTGGGTGTAGACCTCCCAGCCGTCCAGGGAGCGCTTGGCGTCGACCGCCACCACGATGCACTGGCTGCCGAACTTGTCGGCGGCCCGGCGGACGAAGTCGGGGTCGTTGACCGCGGTGGTGTTGATCGAGACCTTGTCCGCCCCGGCGTGCAGCAGGTTGCGGATGTCCTCGATCGTGCGCACGCCGCCGCCCACCGTCAGCGGCATGAAGCATTTCTCCGCGGTCTTGGCGACGACGTCCAGGATGATGCCGCGTTTCTCGTGGCTGGCGGTGATGTCGAGGAAGGTCAGCTCGTCGGCGCCCTGGCGCTCATACTCCTCGGCCACCGCCACGGGGTCGCCGGCGTCGACCAGGTTCAAAAATTGAGTCCCCTTGACCACGCGGCCGTCCTTCACGTCGAGGCAGGGGATGATGCGTTTGGTCAGCATATCAGGACTCGGCCGCCTTCAGGGCCTCGCGCAGCGTGAATTTGCCCTCGTAGAGGGCCTTGCCCGTGATCGCGCCGAGCAGCTTGCAGTCTTCCATCGCCACCAGGGCCCGAAGATCTTCCAGGGAAGAGACCCCGCCGCTGGCGATGACCGGCAGCTCGGTGGCGGCCATCACCTCGCGCAGGGCGGGGATGTTGGGTCCGCTCAACATCCCGTCGCGGGCGATGTCGGTGAAGATCAGGCAGTAGACGCCCGCCAGCGGGGCGGACTTAAGATATTCCGGGACGGTGAGGCCGGTGGTCTCGGTCCAGCCGTGGACGGCGATCTTGCCGGCCTTGGTGTCCAGGCCCAAGGCGATCTGGCCGGGAAATTTCGCGCCGAGGGCGGCCAGGAATTCCGGATCCCGGGTGGCCTTGGTGCCGACCACGACCCGCGCGACGCCGTCGCCGATATATTCCCCCGCGGTCGCCACCGAGCG
>SZOV01000158.1 GCA_030263375.1 Deltaproteobacteria bacterium PRO3 | reverse complement strand
GATCAGCTGCGTCAAGATCCCCGGATTCGGCGTCGAGGCCAGCCGCGACAAGGTCGCCAGCCGCGTCATGCGAAACACCGCCCCCGCCGTCCCCATCGCGAAGAGCATCGCCGGGTCGCTGGATTGTTGGGCCAAATTCCTTAAGAGAAACTCCGCGCGGGGGCCGAAGGCGCCGCGGCCCAGAATCGCATCGAGGCCCTCTTGGGCGCGGGTCCGTAGGGGGCGTTCGCGAAGGGCCTCTACGGCGTCGGCCTCCTGCACCACCGCCGCATACAACTCCGCCGCCGCTTCCACCCTCCCCGCCGCCTCCTGGCGTCGGGCAAAATTCAAGGCGGCTTCTAAAAATAGCTGGGGATCGGTCTCCGCCTCGAGCGCGCGCCATTCGCGACGCGCCGCCTCGGGCAGCCCGTGAAGTGTGGAAATTTGCATGTCCTTACCCGGTTTCTAGCGGGACCTCTAACCCTCAGGGATTTCTCCCGCAAGTAGCTTTCTCGCGATGGGATTGCCTCGTTCCGCCAATACTTCCATAGCCTTGCGCGCGCTGGAGTCGCTCTTCGCGAAGAGGGCCAGGATCTCCACCGCCCCCGCCTCCCCCGCCATCGCCCGCTCCCCGAAGCTGTGCAGGACCGGCGACAGGACGCGGTCCGCGCGCTGCACCTCGGGGAGCGTCGAGGGCAGGAGGCGCAGCAGGTGGCCGTAGACGCGCATCATGTCGAGGATCAACTCCGGCTCGGTCAGGTAGTCGGGGATGGGACCCCGGCCTTGGGCGAGGCGCAGCAAGGAGGGGGAAAGCAGCATCCGCACCCCCGCCCGCGCCTCCTCGCTGCCCATCGGCAGGCGCCGGGCGAAGGGGACGTAGCGCTTCAACAACTCCTTGCGCAGACCCGCCTCCGCCTCGAAATAGGCCCGCGACCAGACATCGTCGCGAAAATAGGTCCGGAATTTCCGGTCGAGGCGAGGCTCTTCGACGGCCTTCGTGAAAAAACCGGCACCGCGGCGGATCGCCGGAGCGCCGAGGGGATTTTGCAGCTGCAAACGGAGGTAAAGGTCGGCGGCCGTCAGGCGCAGCGCTCGGTCTTGGCGATAAAATTCCACCACCGGTTCCGGGAGGGAAATTTCGCGCATCAGCAGGACCTCCGGCCAGCCCGCCACCACGGGGTGAGGGATCTCCGGCCGCAGGATCAGGCGCTCAAGGGCGCCGAGGGCCTTGCCGTACTCCGGGTCCAGGCGCAGGACCTCCAGATAATCCGGGAGCTCGTTTAAGCGGGCGCTGCGAAATTCCGGGCCCAGCGAGGAGTCCAAGGCGGCCCGTCTCAAAGCGGCACTGCGGGCGCGGGCCTCTGCCACCGAGGCAAAGGGGCGGCCCGGACGTCGATAGGGATCGAGCTCCGCGGGCGCCTCCGGGGACGGCGTTTGCCCGGGGCCGCGGAGCAAGCCTAACCAGTGCGGGTGTCTCTCCAGGGCCTGAAAAAGTTTGTCCAACCAGCCCTCGCCCTCCGGGGCCGATTTTGGCCCTCGCGAAGGGCCGCCGCCACCATCTCCCTTCGTAGTCGACATATAAACGTGGGGGATCGGGGTCTCCAGGGGTCTCGAGGCCCGAGGGAGCGGCGGCCCCACGGGTACCGGCGAGGTCTCCAGCCCCAGGGGTCGCGGCCCCCCGCTCCGCGAGCGCAGATCCAGGCTTCGATTCCACATTTCGAGCTCCCGGCCCAAGACCCGGCCGGCGAGGCGGGAGGCGACTTGGCCTTGGAAGAGCAGGGCGAGGGAGTCGACCAGCGTGGTCGCCCCACTCGACGGCGGGCGCAGACCGAGGCGCTCCTCCAAGGCGTGACCGAGGAGGATGCCGGTCAAGAGGCCGCCCTGCTGGAACAGCGTTTGTAGGGGCCGCTCGCGAACGGCTCCTACGGAGGTGGCAAACCTGCGATACGCCGCGCCGCCGCCCCACCCCGCCAACTTCAATCCCCCCAAAACCAGGTAGCTCGAAGCCAGGTCCCGGCCCCAAGAGCCCCCCGGGGGCAAGCGGTCCAGTGCCTGGTGACCTAGCCTCCCGACGCAGGTGAAGGCCGGCGCCTCGACGGCGAAGCCCGCCAGGGAGGCCAAGGCGCGGGCGCCGCCGCCGCGTGTCCAGGCCGCGGCCGGGGCCTGGAGCAGGCGCCCCAACACCGTCAAGCGCGTCAAAGAATAGGCGGTCGAACCCGCGCCCAGCGCGAGGAGCGTCACCGGATCGGTCGCCTCTTGCGTCAAACGGTGCAGCAGGAATTCGGCGCGGGGGCCTAGAGCGCCGCGGCCGGAGATCGCCTCGAGATGTTCTTGCGCACGCCGTTGTAGGGGCGAACCTGGGGCCCCACCGAACGCCATCGGTCCGAGAGAGGTGGGGGGTCGCCCTCCCCCTCCCTGCCCGGGGGCGAACCCCCCACTCGCTTCATCCTCGCGGCGTGAGTGGGGCCCCAGGTTCGCCCCTAGGACAGCCGCATACAACTCCGCCGCCAGCTCGAGCCGCCCTTCGGCCTCCAGCCTCGCCCCCAGGTTCAATAATTGTCGGGATAATAATTCCGGATCGTCCTCGGCCTGAAGCGCGCGCAGCTCCGCCGCCGCTGCGCGCGGCCAAGGAAGCGCCTTGAAGCCTGTTCCGTCGATGCCCCGCATGTGCCCGCCTAAAATCCTACTCCGTCGCCCGGGGAATCCGGCTCACGTAGTCCTCGCCCACCAGCCCCCGCAGCAGTTCGCGCGAGGTCTCGAGGTCCAAGGGCTGGGAGCCGTCCCATTCGGGGTGCTGCCGCCGGTATTCCGCGACGCGATCATAGAAGGTCTGCAAATTTCTCCGGATTTCCGGGAGGTGGTAGCTCTCCGGGACGTCCAGCTCGATCTGGGCCGCGGGGTTGCGGAGGTTGTGCTCGCCGCCGAAGGCCTCGAGGTAGGCCCGCGGCGCCAGCTCGCCCATCTCGGCGTAGCAGCCGTGGCCCTCCAGGACATGGCGCGCGATCATCCCGAAGGCCCCGCCGCCCGGGATGCCGAAGAGGGCGAAGGAGGGGAAGTCGGGGAAGCGCACGATCTTGTGATAGCCCCGCGCGAAACCGGCGTCCTGGCTTTGCAGGTGATGGCGCAGCGCCGCGGCCTCGCCGATCTCCTTGGCGTGGCCCAGGGCGCCGCCGCCGTAGACCCCGTGGAGGATGCGCCGGTTCTGCGAGCCGCCCGCCCAGGTGAAGAAGAAGGACGTCGACTCCGGCCCGAAGTGCTCGCCCAAGGCCTCAAGCAGGGCCCCGTGGTTGCGCCCCATGCTGTCGAGCGTGCCTTCATAGCCCTTCGCCTGATAAGGCTTCATGTTCGTCAAGACCACCCGTCCCTCGAGGTCCATGCTGGGGATGCCCTGGCGTTGCTCGACGCCGGGCGAGGGGCTGATCCAACGGGCGAAGGCGATGGAGTTGACGAAGTTCAGCTCATTCATCCCAGCCCGGCGCTGGGCCTCTTGGATCGCCGCGCGCAGCTCCGCCGGAAAGGGCCTCGTCTCCTTGCCGTGCTGGGGGAGCACCAGGTCCTGGTAGAAGGCCTGAAAGTCGACGCCGCGCTCACGGGCGAGGAGCCTGAGTCCTTCGACGTTGGCGAGGCGGCCGAGGTGGATGGGACTCTCCATCCGGATCAAGGCCTCGGGCTCGTAGAAACCCCCGACCATGTGGCGCACGCCCGCCTCCATCAGGGCGACGGCGCTGTGCAGGCCCATCCCGTCAGAGACCCCCGCGATGAACCAGGGTGCGGCGGGGCGCCCGGCCAGGACCTCGCGTAGGGCGGGTAGGTGCGGCGCCATGCGCGCGCGCAGGCGCTGGACGTTCTCGTAGCCCGCGACGACTTGGACCTCGACAGTCGTCGAGCCGAAGCTGCGTTCGACGGGCTGGAGATTCAAGATCGGGGGCTCGGTCTCGCGGCCCTGGGTCTTGAGCAGCTCGGCGAAGCCGGCGGCGCCTTGTTGGGGGTCGACGGGGGGCGGCGCAGGTTCCGTGCGAAGCGACTCGCCGCTCCCCTCCGCGGCGCCCGGATCTTCCGCCCTGGAACCCGCGGGCCGGGGGACGGGGCCGGATTCATGGGATGCCAGCGAAGCCTGGAGGCGAGGGCCGGAGGGCGGCGGCGCGCTGTCGCCGTTGCCCCCCTGCGAGGACATCAGGACGATATTAGGCCACAAGGTCTCGCGGCCCCTGCTCGAGCGGGCGGGAGGACGGCCCGCGACGCCGGTCGCGAGGACGGGGGATACCCCGAGGCCGAGCGTTCGGCTGGGACCCTGCGGCGCGCGGGCCAGGGCCTCGCTTTGGAGGTCGAGGCCGCGCTCCCAGGCGGCGAAGCGGGTCCCGAAGGCCTGGCGGGTCAGGCGCCCGGCGACGTTAAATTGCAAGAGCATCGCCAGTGAGTCCGTCAGCGTCGTCGCGCCGTCTTGGGGGCGGCGCAGGCCGAAGTGTTCTTCCAAGGAGTGGCCGAGCAGGATGCCCGTCAACATCGAACCCTGTTGAAACAGCAACTGTAGGGGCGAACCTTGTGTTCGCCCTCCCCGCCCGGGGGCGAACACAAGGTTCGCCCCTACGTGACCCGCCAACTTCAATCCGCCCAAGACCAAGTAGCTCGAGGCGAAGTCCCTCCCTAAGGCCGCCCCGCTCCAATCCTGCCTTCTCCCCAAGACTTCATGACCCAAGCGCCCCGCCAGGGTGAAGGCCGGGGCCTCCAGCGCGAAGCCTGTTAAAGAAGCCAGGCGTCCCGCGCCGATCAGCTGCGT
>SZOV01000157.1 GCA_030263375.1 Deltaproteobacteria bacterium PRO3 | reverse complement strand
CCACGCCGGAGTCACGAAACCCCGAATCTTGTATTGAACCACGTCTTTGCCCAACAAACGGCAGACCGGTTTTTCTTCGATGATTTTGACGGTGAAAAATTTTCCGGTGGGATCCTGCTCGGGGGCGGGAAAACCCGCGGTGAGCGGTTGAGCCGCGGCCATGGTGGTGGCCGTGCCGCCCGCGGCCGGGGCGTCCAAGGCCCCGCCGACGCCGCCGGGACCCTCGGGCGCGGAAGGGTCGGTGAGGGTCGCGGATCCGGAGCAGGCCATCAAGAGAAACAATGCAACTGGGGTCGAGCGCCGCAAAGAGGCGTGAAAGGAACGCAAGCCGAACATAGGCCGTATCTCCTTCCTGAGGATATCGGCTTGACCGAGAGTGAAGTTTCCCGGGCCCCCAACTAAAATTTAATTTACCAGGAAAGCCTGCCCATGTCTCCCGGGGCGGCTCCCTCCCCAAGGCCCCACCCCTGGGACTATTTTGCACCGTTTTCAATATATGTTTGCAAATATTGCATTTTAAATTGTCAATTTAATTATAACATATTGATTTTATTAAATTTATAAAACGGCATGCGGCTTGCTTTATTCTTCAGTGTCCCGCGACGGGATGTTCGAAAAGGAGCAAGCCATGACGATGAAAGAAAAATTCCAGCAAGTGAAAAACCTCCTGAACCTGGCGCAAGGCAGCTCCGAGTTCTTGGACGCCGAGCGGAAGGTCTCGCTGGCCACGCGCCTGATGGCCGAGATCGAGACGAGCCTGCTGAGCAATCCCTTCCTGCAAGACCAGGATCTGGCCTGGGTGGTGCAATTCAACCGCGGACCGCTGTGGAGCAACGCGCAGCGGCGCCTGGAGAGCCTGCGGCGCTCGGCCTAATTTTCCCCAGCGGCGGGGACCCCTATTCTCCGCTTTCCATCGTGGCATCTCCCGCCCTTGGCCCCAACTCAAGCGGCGGCGACGGGCCCCTCTTCGGAGGGGCCCGTTTTTTTGCGTCGCCTTTCTCGGAAGCGAGGCATAAAATTTGGTTTTCGACCCCATCGCACATGGCATCCGCTAGCGCACGTTTCCGGGGATCCTATGCTGCAAAATTTGCAAACCTCTCTCGGCCTTGAATATCATCCCTATGTTTTTCCAGGCATTTTTCACCAGGATCCGTTGGCATTGCCTTTGCTTTATTTAAGCATCGTCCGGCGCCCCCAGGATCGCCGGCAAGGAGGATAGCCCCATGGATAACAGTTTCAAAGCCCCGCCCCCGCCGCCAAAATCCATCCAAGGCAACGATGAATACTTTACGGACGATTACGGTCTGGAAACCGAGGACTTCGGCGATTACGAGGATTTCGGCATGGAGATGGAGACGGATGCGGCCGCGGCCGGCGAGATGGCCGGCGGCGACATCTATCAGGAAATCGACAAGCTCGCCGGCCTCGCACGCAGCCAGGGCGCAAGCCCGGAAGTCCTCAAGGCCATCGAAGAAAAAAGAGGACTCGCCTTGCAAAGCGCCAACCTCTCCCCGGAAAAACGCGAAGCAATGATCGAAAACCTCCGCATGGAGTTGGGTGAGTTGGAGGCCCGCCTCTCTCTCGAGATCGAACAAGCGCCGGCGCGGGAGGCATTGAAAAAGGAAATCCAAGAGCTGCGCGACGAGCTGGAATCCAATGTGAAGGAGGGAGACCAAAAGGAAGCCGTCGAAAAGGAGATCCAGGAGGCGGAGACCGCTCTGAGTCAGGCGGACCTTGAGGGCGCCGAGCAAAGCCTCGGCGAGGCCAGGGAAGAACTCGAGACCGCAAAGGAGGAAAATCCCCCTTTCGCAAAACGCCTGCGCTCGCAATTAAGCGAGGCGAAGATCGACGTCTCCGAAAAGGACATCGAGCAGGCCTTGAAAGACTCGGGTCTTTCGGAGGAGGACATTTCCGACCTAAGGCTGCCCGTTTCCTCGGAAAAGTCCGCCAAGCTGCTCGAGTTCTTCAAAAAAGTGGACCCGTATTTCGCGGAACAATTCGCCGACAAACCCTACGGCGAATACTCCATGAAAGAATTGTCGATCTTGCTGAAGCAGACTTTGGACTTGCCGTCGGAGCCGACCAAAGAAGAGCTTGCCACATTCCTCGAGCCTCACGTCCATGTGCAATGGAATAAGGAAAAGGTACGGGAAGGACTCAGTCCCGGCGGGAAAGATTTACAGAATAAAATTTTGGACCTGCTGGATAAGGCCGTGCGCACGGGAGATACCTCCGAGCTTCACCAATTGATTTGGAGCGGCCATAACGACGTCGACCGGGCGCATCACTCGTATAACGACGTCATTCGCAGCATCGTCTCGAGCATCTATGAATTGACCGACCGCAATCCCCAGCTCATGAAGCGGTATCTGCAGCTGATCCCGAAGCAGATCCTCCAAGATTTTCGCGACGTGGTGATCGCCCATAGCGGCGAGTTGGGCGAAAAGCATGCCGGGGACCTCGTCACCAGCCAAGAGGCCCACGACATTTTGGATTGGGCCTTGACCGACGGCGAACCTCCGGCGTTTTTCAGCGGGGTTTCGAGCACCGGCACTGCGCAATCCTAAGTGGTTCTGAGGAAAGCATCAGACCCTCAAAAAAAGCCGCCGCTCGACGCGCTTCTTGTCGATCTTGCCTTGCAGGAGAATCCCCGCGCCGTCGTCCTTAAGCTCGGCGAAGGGGTCCTTCAGAACCTGCCCATTAGCGTGGATGCTCCCGCCCTTGATCTTGGCCTTGGCCTCGTTGCCGGTGGCGGCGAAGCCCGCCTCTTTGACGGCGTGAAAGGCGACGATGGTGTTTTTTCCGAGCGAAAGCGTCACGTCGTCGATCGCCTCGACCTGGCGCTGGGAGAAGGATTTTTCAAAGTGGGCCGCTGCTTCCGCGGCGGCAGCGGGCGAATGCAGATCGGAAATAATCCGCGTAGCCAAGGCAATTTTAGCCATTTTGGGATGTAGTTTGCCGGAAAGGGTGTCAGAACGTATAGCATCAATTTCTTCTATACTGAGATCTGTGAGCAATTCAAAATATCGCCACATTAGCGCATCCGAGATGGACATGATCTTGCCAAACATAGAATCCGGCTTCTCAGTGACACCGATGTAGTTCCCCTTAGATTTGCTCATTTTACCGACACCGTCGAGGCCTTCCAGCAGCGGCAGGGTCATGACGACTTGGGGCTCCTGCCCCTCCTCATGCTGCAGGTGACGCCCCATCAACAGATTGAATTTTTGATCGGTGCCGCCCAACTCGACGTCGGCCCGCATCGCCACCGAATCCCAGCCCTGGAGCAAGGGATACAAAAACTCGTGGATAGCCAAGGGGTGTCCCGACTTGTAGCGCTTTTCGAAGTCGTTGCGTTCCAGCATGCGCGCGACCGTGTAGCGACTGGCCAACCGAATCATGCCCCGACCGTCCAGCTTGTCCAGCCAGGAGGAATTATAGAGCACCTCGGTCTTCCCGGGATCGAGGACGCGAAAGACCTGGGATTTGTAGGTTTGGACATTCCGTTCGATCTCTTCCCGCGTGAGCGGCGGGCGGGTCTCGTTGCGTCCGGAGGGATCCCCGATGGCGGCGGTGTAGTCGCCAATTAAAAAGCACACATGGTGTCCAAGATCTTGGAAAACTTTCAACTTCCGCAACAAGACCAAATGTCCAAAATGAAGATCTGGAGCAGTTGGGTCAAATCCAGCTTTTATGCGCAAAGGACGGCCGCTATTGATTTTTTTGTCAAGTTCCGATTCAGATATAATCTCAATAGTATTTTTTTTAATTGGCTCCGACGTCCCTAATCGTCCTAACGAATCTAATAATGAATCCATAATTTCGTACTACACCCTTATCCATTCGCTTTCAATTATTCTCGCAATCTCAACCTGTTTGCTCCCTTGTCTTCTGGAAGTTTTACCTGGCAATGAAAAAAATAATTACTATCCCTAACCGTCACGAGCCCCTAGCCGGGGGCGATATGTCCCAAGCGGGACCCTCTGAAAAGCCGATCACCTTGAGGCCTATATAATATCGGCTTTTCGGCGGAGGCCTGGCCCCCGGCCTAAGGGGGCCGGGCCGTGTCCCCGCTGGGACATATCGCCCCCGGCTAGGGGCGGGGGTGGCAGGAAGACCTTCATTTGAAGGACAAAGCAAGGCCCCTGAGTTGGATTAAGAAAGGAGGGGTAAACTTCAACGCAAGGGAAAGATTGTCATCGCCGGGAAAGGGCGAACACAAGGTTCGCCCCTACAGTCGGATTTGGATGCGTTCGATCTTGCGGGCCAGACCGTTGGACTCCTCGATCTCGACCAGGGCCCCGCAGAAGCGCACATCCCCTTCCGCCGGCTCGAAGCGCGACTTGATCCCCGTCTGGAACTTGCGCAGGACGTTGTCGATCCGCATGCCGATGATCGAGCGATAGGGACCGGTCATGCCGGCATCGGTCAAGAACGCGGTGCCGCGCGGCATGATCTCCTCGTCGGCGGTCTGGACGTGGGTATGCGAGCCGATGACGGCGGCGACGCGTCCGTCGAGGTGCCACCCCATCGCCCGGCTCTCGCTGGTGGTCTCGGCGTGCATGTCGACGAAGACGACGTCGGCCTGGCCTTTCAGCTCCGCCAAGGCGCGATCGGCTGCGGCGAAGGGGCAATCCGCCGGCTCCATGTTGATGCGCCCGATCAGGTTGACGACGCCCAGCTTGACGCCGGCATAGACCTCGACGACCACCCAGCCCCGCCCCGGCGAGGTAGCCGCGTAGTTGGCCGGCCGCAGCAGCTTGGGTTGGCGCTTGAAGTAG
>SZOV01000156.1 GCA_030263375.1 Deltaproteobacteria bacterium PRO3 | reverse complement strand
CGTTCGCAGCCAAGTTTTCAAGTAACGCCGCATATCTTTCCTTCACCCACCCAAACCGGGTGAAAAATGGAGCGCCGCAACCTTCCTTTGTTACCACAAGGGAGTGCGATTTGACCATAGTCATTACGGCCCGGCGAGAAAAAAATTCTAAATTCCAAGGTTTTTCAAAAAATTCCTGCGGCTCAACAGACGCCGCAGCTGCGGCAGACCTCGGGCATGCAGTAGTGGGTGATCTTGCCCGCCTCGAACTTGCCGAGCTCGCGGATTAGGAAGGGGGTCTTGATCCCGTGGTCGATGAAGTCCCAGGGCAAGGCCTCGGTGGGGGAGAATTCCCGACTCACGAAAAATTCCGAATCAAAACCTAAAGATAACAATGAGTTGCGTAGATGACTCGCCCCGCCCACGGCCAGGGCCTTGCCGGCGGGCACCAGGGCCTTGTGCAGAAACTCGCCGACCCGACGATCGCCCCGGGAAAGCAGGGTCTCGACGTAGGCGTCCATGCCCGACTCGCCGGCCAGGCGGATGTGCCCCGCCTGGGCGAGGCGCTTGCGAATGAAGCGGAGCTTCTCTTTCAGGGCCGGGATGCCGGCGAAGGGAGAAAACTGCAGGGGGGTGGAGGGCTTGGGCGTGAAGGGGCTGACGCTCAAGGTGAGGGCGGGCATCTGGGCCGAGCGCTTCGCGAAGCGCGTCAAGGCCTCCCGGGTCTTCAGCGTCAGGTTGCAGAGGGCCTCGATGTCCTCCTCCGTCTCGGTGGGCAGGCCGATCATGATGTAGAGTTTGATGTTGAGGATGCCGCCCTCGGCCAGACGCAGGGCCGCGTCGACGACCTCGTCGTCCGTAAAGGTCTTGTTGAGACTGCGTCGCAGCCGCTCGCTCCCGGCCTCGGGGGCGATGGCGATGGTCTTGTTCCCGCTCTTGCGCAGATAGTGGATGATTTCGGGCGTAAAGGCGTTGAGCCGCACCGAGGAGGGGCTGAAGCCCCCACCCTGCGCGTCAATATATCCCAAGATCTCGTGAATCGCGTCATGGCCGAGCAGGTCGCCGGCGATCAGGCCAACCTTTTTCCGGTATTTCAGGCCGTGATCGATGCGGCGCTTGAGGCCCTCGAGGGCGTCGTAGCGGGGGTAGCGGTACATGAAGCCCGCCGCGCAGAAACGGCAGCCCCACTGGCAGCCCCGCTGAACCTCGATCAAGTAAAGCTCGCCGAACTCGGTGTCGGGGGTGAGCACCGTCGAATGGGCGAGCGGGATCTCGGGGTTCTGCACGACGAGGCGACGAATGTAACGCCCCTGCTGGGCGGGGCCGTTGGCCCGTCCGCTGACCAGGCCGAAGCCCGCCGTCGTCTTGCGCATGGGCGCCGGGCCGCCGTAGCCGCTGTCGAAGAGCGAGGGCACGTAAACGCCCTCCAACTTATCCAAGGCCGCCAGGCGCTCGGCCTTGGAACCGCCGCCGCGCAGCACCTCGGCGATGGCCGCGAGGACCTCCTCGCCCTCCCCGATCACCATCGCGTCGCAGAAATCCGCGATCGGCTCGGGGTTGATCGTCACCGCGGGGCCGCCCGCGAGGACGATGGGGTCCTCGTCCCCCCGATCCCCGGACCGAGCCTTCAGCCCCATCAGGTGCAGCATCGGAATCAGGTGCAGGTAATCGTTCTGGTAGGAGATGGAAAAGGCAATCAGGTGCAAGTCTCGCGCCGCCGAGCCGAGCTCGTAGCCGCAGAGGCCGCCCGAGGCGTGTTGCGCCAGGAGGTCGTCCTCCGGCAGGAAAAAACGCTCGCAGGAGGTGTCGGGGAGGCGGTTGAGCACCGCGTAGAGGGTCTGGAAGCCCAAGTTGGACATCCCGAAAAAGTACTTGTTGGGGTAGGCGAGGCCCACCCGCAGCGAGGCGCCGGGACGGCGATAGGCGCCCTCCTCCGCCTGGAGGCGCGTCTGGATGCGTTGTCGGATCAGATAGGACATTTTTTTTCGCGGCAAAAAAAGAGTGCAAAATAATTTATTTTAAAGATTCCGGCGTGCTAATTCAATGCGTCATTTGACGCGAATCGTCAACCCCGCTTGGAGGTTGTGTCCGCGCGGCGAAGTCCCTATAATCTTTCTATTGTCGTTTGCCGGTTGGGGATCATGGCTTCGAAAAATTTGGATCAAATCACGAAGAGCGGCGCTCTGCGGCGCCCCTATTTGCAAGGCCAGGCGCGCAGGCGTTCCCGCCGCGGCGAGGCCGTCGCGTCCGTGTCGGTCCGTCCTCCCGAAAAGATCCCCGCCAGCGTCCTGAACTATTTCAAGCTCGACCCGCGCAGCCAGCAACCCTACCCGCCCGAGGAAAGGCTCTTCCTCTCGCAGGTCTTGATGCACGAGATCGACGAGGGGCTCCGCCTGCTGCGCCGCATGGGGCGCAACGAAGAGGCCCGCGCCATCGGGAATTTCTCCAACGGCATGCACATCACGCAGCGCCTCGAGCTGCTGCGGCGCCTGCTCGAGCTCCCCGAATGCGAGGGGCTCGAGCCCGAGCGGGTGCGCGGCGCCGTGAAGGCCCGCGGCAACCAATGGGGCGCGGCCAAGGCCAACTTCGGCGCCCACCCGGCGGTGGCGGTCAGCGAGGTCGGCGTCGACTACAAGCCACGCAACGAGGACGCCTTCCTGATGATGCCCGATCACAAAGTGATGGCCCTGGCCGACGGCATGGGCGGCCACGTCGCCGGGCACGTGGCAAGCGGCATCGCGGTGGACTTCTTCGAGGCGGCGGTCGAACGCGGCCATGACTTGGAAAACGCGATGGTCCTGGCCAACGACGCCATCCTGACGCGCTCCCGCAGCGACCACCGCCTGGGCGGCATGCACCCGATGGGCTGCACCTTCGCCGCGATCCAGATCCGCCACACCCTGCTCAAGACCGCCCACGTCGGCGACACCAAAGTGATGGTCGTGCACGGCGGGGAGATCCTCTTCGAGACCCTGGACCACACCCAGGGCCAGGAATTGCTGCGCGAGGGCCTCGTCGACGAGGCCACCGCCCTCGAGCTCAACCACATTCTCAACCGCTGCATCGGCCTCGACAGCATGCGCCCCGACCGGGACGTCGAGACCTCCACCGTCACCCTGATGCCGGGTGACCGGGTCCTGCTCGCCACCGACGGCATCACCGACAATTTCTTCGACGAGCGTCTCTGCCTGGAAGAGCTGGCCCACCTCGCCTGCTCCGGCTCCCTCACCCAGGCCGCCGAGCTGATCGTCGAGGAATGCCAGCAGCGCATGCGCCTGGGCAACCTCCCCGACGGCCGCCGCGCCAAGTGTGACAATCTCTCCCTGGCCCTGATCGAATTTCGCGGCTGAAGCCCTTCCTCCCTCCCACGGCGAAACCCACTAAAAAATTCACAAAAATCTTATTGCCTTTTGATAGCTTGCCAAATTATGCCTAAATCATAGGCAAACAGACACCCGGCGCGGCATTGCAGACCGCCGCGCCCCCAGCGGAGACGGCATGGAGACCACGCGAGAATCCCTCGAAAATCCCTTCAGCGAGGTCCTCTTCAACCACCTCCACGCCGGGGTCCTGCTCTTGGAGCCCTCGGGCCAGGTGGTCTATCTCAACCCCTCCGCCGAGCGCCTCTTGGGCCTGTCCAGCCAGGCCGCCAAGGGAAAACCCTTTTTGGATTTATTTCGGGATGGCCAAGCCCTCGCGCAACCGCTAAAAGAGGTCTTGCAGTCCGGGCGCACCGTGCACGCCCACGAGATGAAGGTCGTCACGATGCAAGGCACGGTCTCCCTCCAGGTCGAAATCGCCCCCCTAAGCCTCCCCGAGGCCCCCGCCGGGGCCCTGGTCTGGCTCCACGAGCTCAGCATGGAGCAGGCCTTCCAAGAGGAAAACCGGGTCCAGGACCGGCTCGCGATGATGGGCACCCTCGCCTCAGGCCTGGCCCACGAGATCCGCAACCCCCTGGGCGGGATCCGCGCCGCCGCCGAGATGCTGCAGCGGGAGCTGGAGGGCGCCGAGGACCAGGAATACGCCCGGATCATCGTCTCGGAGGTGGACCGCCTCAACCAGCTGATCACCCAGCTGCTCGACTTCGCCAAGCCGAAGAAGCTCAAGAAGACCTCGGTCAACATCAACCAGATCCTCTCCGAGCTCTTGATCCTCCAGCACTCCGCCATGCAGAGGCGCAAGATCGCCCTCAAGCAGGAATTCGACCCCTCGCTGCCCCCCGTCTGGGGCCACGAGCCCTCGCTGAAGCAGGCCTTCCTCAACCTGATCAAAAACGCCCTCGAGGCGATGGAGGGCGGGGGCACGCTGCGGGTGGCCACCGGCTATATCAGCGACTATCGCATGCAAGTCGGGGAGGGAAAACCGACGCCGATGGCCCAGGTCGCCATCGCCGACACCGGGGAGGGCATCTCCGAGGAAAATTTGAAATCGCTTTTCACCCCCTTCTTCACCACCAAGCCCAAGGGCACGGGCCTGGGGCTGATGATGACCCAACGCATCCTGAAAGAGCACGAGAGCCAGCTGCGGGTCGCGAGCAAGGCGGGGGAAGGGACGACCTTTAAGGTACTTTTGAAATTAGCGCTGTAGGGGCGAACGCAAGGTTCGCCCCTACGATTGGACACAAAATGGAAACAAAGCCGACAAAAATCCTCATCGCCGAAGACGAGCTCAGCCTCCGCACCATCCTCAAGAAGCTCTTCCAAAAGAAGGGCTTCGAAGTCGAGACCGCCGGGGACGGCCAAGTCGCCTTGACCAAGCTCCGCGAGGCCCCCTACGACCTCGCCATCCTCGACATCAAGATGCCCTCGCTGCCCGGCCTCGAGGTCCTCGACCAGCTCAAAAAGGACCAGGTCAAG
>SZOV01000155.1 GCA_030263375.1 Deltaproteobacteria bacterium PRO3 | reverse complement strand
TCAAGATGCCCTCGCTGTCCGGCCTCGAGGTCCTCGACCAGCTCAAAAAGGACCAGGTCAAGACCGCGATCGTCATCATGACCGCCCAGGACACCATGCGCAACGCGGTGGACGCGATGAAGAAGGGCGCCTACGACTACATCACCAAGCCCTTCGAGCTGGACGAGCTCGAGATGATCGTCGACAAGGCGGTCGAGGCCCGCCGCCTGGCCGAGGAGGTGCAAAGCCTACGCCGAGAGGTCAACGGGCTGAAGGTCGACAAGGAGGCCAAGATCGTCGGCCAGTCGCGCGCGGTGCGCGAGGTCTACAAGACCATCGGCAAGGTCGCCGCCAACGACGTCTCCATCCTGATCACCGGCGAATCAGGCACCGGCAAAGAGCTGATCGCCAAGGCCATCCACCAAAACAGCCCCCGCGCCAAGGGCCCCTTCGTCGCCGTGAACTGCGCGGCCATCCCCCGCGACCTGCTGGAGAGCGAGCTCTTCGGGTACCGCAAGGGTGCCTTCACCGGCGCCGAGGAAAACCGCCCCGGCCACTTCGAGATCGCCAACAACGGCACCCTCTTCCTGGACGAGGTCGGCGACCTGCCGCTCCCCCTCCAGGCCAAGCTGCTGCGCGTCCTCCAGGAAAAAGAGGTGCAGCGCCTGGGCTCTTCCGAGGCCAAGTCCGTCGACGTGCGCATCCTGGCGGCCACCAACCAAAATCTCGAAAAGATGGTGAAGGAAAAAAAGTTCCGGGAGGACCTCTTCTTCCGCCTCAACGTCATCCCCATCCACCTGCCCCCCCTGCGGGAGCGCAAGGAGGACATCCCCCTGCTCTGCGAGTACTTTTTGGCCAAATTGAGCCAGGAAACGGGGGTCCCGCGGAAGACGCTTTCCCCCGAGGCCATGCAAATGCTAGAGGGCTACCGCTGGCCGGGAAACATCCGCGAGCTGGAAAACGTCATCAAGCGCGCCGCGATCCTCAGCGCCAACGAGACCCTGCACGTGCAGGACTTCGCCTTCTTCCTGGGGAAGGGGGCCGAGGACACGCAGCGCGAGATCGAGGAGATGGGGCTGGAAGAATTGATCGCCAGCCGCCTCCAGTCCTTCCTGGCCAAGCTGGGGGACCTCGAGACCACCAACCTCTATGAGACCATCATGGAGATGGCCGAGCGTCCCCTAATCCGTCTGATCTTGAAGCAGACGGGGCAAAACCAGATCCGTGCCGCCAAGATCCTGGGCATCAACCGGAACACCCTGCGCAAGAAGATCCGGACGCTCAAGATCGCCGTGAAAGAAGAGTTGTGACCTCCTTTTGGACGAACCTAGGCCTTTATACCGGCTTCATCGCCGTCGCCATCTTCCTGGGCGGGGTGATCCCGCTGTTCAAGCATTGGCACCGGGAAAAGCTGCCGGTGATCCTCAGCCTCGCCGCGGGCATCATGCTCGGCTCGGCCTTTTTCCATCTGATGCCCGAGGCCTATGAGATCCTGGGCAAGACGGTGGGGCTCTACGTCCTGGCCGGCTTCCTCTTTCTCTACTTCATCGAGAAGTTCATCACGGTCCACATCTGCGAGGCCTTCGACTGCGAGATCCACCACCTGGGCATCGCAGCCTTCATCGGGCTGGCGATCCACACCCTGACCAACGGCGTCGCCCTGGGCAGCGGCCTGATGGTGCCGGGCCTGGGGCTGGCGGTCTTCTTGGCGATCACCGCCCACAAGTGCCCCGAGGCCTTCACCCTGACCTCGGTCCTGCTGCACAGCGGGATCCGCCGCCGCAACATCCTGCTGACGCAGCTGATGGTGCTGTGCATGATCCCGCTGGGCGCCCTGCTGGCCTACGGGATCATCCGCCCCGGCAACGAGCTCTTGGTCGGCAAGGCCATCGCCTTCTCGGCGGGGACCTTTTTGCACATCTCGCTCTCCGACCTCCTCCCGGAGGTCCACAAGCACTCCCACGTCAAGCACTGGACCTTCCTCGGCCTGGTCGCGGGGTTGGTTCTCATGTGGTTCTTGGGCAACCACATGCCGGAGCATTGAGGCCATGAGGGAGATCCGCGGCATCTACGCGCTCTGCGACACCAGCCTGAATCCCCGGCTCTCGCATCTCGAGCTCGCCAGGCAATTGGTGGCCGGCGGCGTCCCCATCCTCCAGCTGCGCATGAAGGGCGAAACCGACTTAGGCAAAGTGCGCGAGGTCGCCCTCCAAATCCTCGCGCTCAAGCGGGAGCGGGACTTCACCTTTCTTCTCAATGATTTCGTCGCGCTGGCCGCCGAGCTGCCCGTCGACGGGATCCACGTCGGGCAGGATGATCTCTCCATCGCCGAGGCGCGCAAGATCTTGGGACCCAACCGCCTGATCGGCTACAGCTCCCATTCCCTCGAGGAGGCTTTGGCCGCGGAGGCGGCGGGCGCCGACTATGTCGCGCTGGGCGCGATCTTTCCGACGGCCACGAAGGGCCCCGGCCATCCGGTCCAGGGCCTGGAGACCTTGCGGCGGGTCGTCGCGGCGCTGCGGGCGCCGGTCATCGCGATCGGCGGCATCAACCGGGAAAACCTTTCCCAAGTGCTCGCGACCGGCGTCGCGGCGGTGGCGATGATCGGGGCCTTGAGCTTGGCGCCGGACATCGCGGCGGAGGCAAGGTGGTTCGTCGACCAATTTCAAAAACGGCGCGGCTAGCACCCCTGCTGGCGGTGGGCGGCCTCGACCCCTCCGGGCACGCCGGGGTCCTGGCGGACCTCCGCGTCTTCGAGCGGCTCGGCTTCGAAGGCCGCGTGGCGCTGAGCGCCGTCACCGCCCAATCCGAAAGGGAATTCTTCGCCTGGGAACCGGTGCCTATTCCCCTGTTCCGGGCGCAGCTGGAAGCCGCCGGCGATCGGGTCCTCGGCGTCAAGATAGGCATGCTGGGGACGCCCGGGCACCTCGAGGCCTTGCTACACTGGCTGCGGCGGCGCCGGCCCCGCCTGGTGGTCTGGGACCCGGTGCTGCGTTCCTCCACCGGGGCCCGCCTCTTCCGCGGAAAAGCGAGCGATCCTAACCTCGCGCGCCTGCTGCGGCTCTGCGACGCCTTCACGCCGAATATCCCCGAGGCGGAGTGGTTTTTGAAAAGGCGCCTCGCGGGGGAGACGCCGTCGGAAGCGGCGGCCAAGGCCTTGTTCGACCGGGGAAAGAAGCCCGGCCGCGTCGTCGTCCTGAAGGGCGGCCATGCCGCCGACCCGAAGACCGCGATCGATTGGGTCCGGACCGGGACGCAAAGCCGCGCCCTGCGGGCGCGACGCCGTCCCGGTTCGCGCCGCGGCAGCGGTTGCAGCTTCGCCGCGGCCCTACTGGCGGGCCTCGCGCTCGGCCGCGACCCGATCGCGGCGGCGCGCCTCGCCAAGCGTCACGTCTTGAGGCATTTGTTCGATTAATCTACGCCCCAGCGCTTCGACTCGAAGCTCTCAAAGCGGTACTGGATCTCCTCGCGGAACAGGGTCGCGACCTTCTCGGTCTCCGGGCCGGGACGGCCCTCGCCGATGGACTTGTCGTTCACCTGGGTCAGGGGGACGATCTCCTTGATCGCGTTGGTGAGGAAGGCCTCCTTCGCCGTATACAGGTCTTGAAGCCGCAACGGGCGTTCTTCGTAGGGGACGTAATTCTTCACCAGCAGGTCGATGACGACGCGGCGGGTGACGCCGGGCAGCGGGCCCTCGCTGACCGGCGGCGTGACGATCTTTTCGCCGTCGAAGATAAAGAGGTTGGTCGTCGCCCCCTCGGCCAAGTTGCCCGCGGTATTGAGCAGCAGGGCCTCGTCGGCCCCCTGCTCCTGGGCCATGCGCTGCGCGAGCATCGGGCGCAGGTAATTGGTGGTCTTCACCTGGCAGAGCGGATCCGGAGATATTTTGAAATCCTCGATCACCCGCGCCCGCGCCCCCTCGCTGTAGAGGCGCCTCGGCGGCTTGTCGAGCGGCTTGGCCAGGACCACCAAATTGGTCGCGTCGCCCGGCTCGAAGCTGCCGATCTCGCGGTTCTCCCGGCTGAGCATGAGGCGCAGATAGGCGTCCTTCAGCCGGTTGTGATGGAGGGTCTGGTAGAGCGCGAACTCGAGCTTGGAGGCGGAGATATTGAGCTGCATGCGCAGGACATCCATGCCCCGGAACAGGCGGCTTAAGTGCTCGTTTAAGAAGGGAATGAAGCCGCGCCCCGCCTTCATCGTCTCGAAGAGGCCCTCGCCGTAAAGGTAGCCGCGGTCGAGGGCCCAGAAGGCGACCTCGTGCTCGTGCTTGAGCATCCCGTTGAAATATACCAAGCCGGACATCGGATCTATCGTAGCTCCCTCGTATCGAAACGTGAAGCGGAATCAACCCGGCGGCGGCTCCGCGCCCAGGGCCTCGAAAAATCCCCGCGCCTTGTGCAGGCTCTCCGCGTATTCGGCCTCCGGCTCCGAGTCGGCAACGATCCCGCCGCCGGCCGAGTACTCCAGGCGCCCCCCGCTCAGCCAGGCGCTGCGGATCGCGATGTTGAAGGCCGCGCGACCGCCCAGGGCCGCGTAGCCGATCGAACCGGTGTAGATGCCGCGCGGCCCCGTCTCGAGCTCTTGCAGGATCTCCATCGCCTTGAGCTTGGGCGCCCCCGTGATGGAGCCGCCCGGAGAGAGCGCGGCCAGGGCCTCGAGGGGACCGACCCCCTCGCGCAGCAGGCCTTCCACCGTGGCAACCAGGTGATGGACCTGAGGCAGGGAGTCGAGCTCGCTTAAGACCGGGACATGGATAGACCCCGTCTCGCAGACCTTCCCCAGGTCGTTGCGGACCAGGTCCACGATCATGATGTTCTCCGCGACGTCTTTGACCGAGGCACGCAGCGCCGACGGACGGGCATCGGACGGCAGGGTGCCCTTGATCGGGCTCGACGTCACCACCTCACCCCGGCGGCGCAGGAACAGCTCCGGGGAGAGC
>SZOV01000154.1 GCA_030263375.1 Deltaproteobacteria bacterium PRO3 | reverse complement strand
AAATAATGCAGGCCTCGCGCGCTAAAGGTGAAGGCCGGGGCCTCCAGGGAAAAGCCCGTCAGCCAGGCCGCGGTGCGCGCGCCCGCGCCGCGCGTCAAAACTCCCGCGCCGGGCGCGGAGAGAAGGCGGGATAGGGTCGCGGCGCGGGCGGTCTTGAAGACCGCCCCCGCTGCGCCCATCGCCAGCAGGCTCGCGGGGTCCGTGGCCTCGCGGGCGAAGCGCCGCAGGAGGAACTCGCCGCGCGCCCCGACAGGGCCGGTGCCCAAGATCGCCGCGGCCCGGCCTCGGGCCCTTGCTTGGATTTCTGCAAAATCGCCCTGCGCGGCGAGCGTCTCGTACAGAATCAGCGCGGGGGCGTAATTCTCCTCGGCCTCGAGGGATCGGGCCAGTCGGAGATGTCCTTGGAGGAAGAGTTCCGGATCGGATTCGGATTGCAAGGCCAGTAGCTCGGCCACGGCGGGCGCGCCCAGCCAGGCCTGCAAGCGGCTTGCGTCTTCGGCCGGGCCGCCACGGACCCGCGCGCGGAGCTCCGCGGGCAGCGCGAAGCTCAGCCGCCGAAGAAACAGATCCTGATTGGAATTTGCCGAGGCCCCTTTCCCGGCTTCGTGAGTCGTTGGATTCGCGAAGCCCTCAAACTGCAGCTTCATCCCCGACGAGACTTTCATGTGCCCTCCCTTCCCGGTAGGAAGTGAAATCTCTTGGGATGAGTCGGTTCCTGTTTTCGATAATGCTTTCGGAAGGTTGTGAAAAAAATTTGATGCGCCGCGTTGGTCGCGACCGAATTTTTTTAACTGGTCTCGCGGGAGGCCCTTGCTTAAAGGAAGAGTATGGAACTTTTTTCCAAGCTGGAAGGGCGGGGGCCGACCTTGGTCTTCAACCATGGTTGGACCATGTCCCATCGTTGTTTCACGCGGCAGGAGGCCCTGCGCGACCGCTTTCGGCTCTTGCTTTGGGATCTGCCGGGCCACGGCGATTCGGAAAAATCGGAGGCGGGGTATTCGCTGGCCGACGCGAGCGCGGCCCTGCATGAGCTGCTGCGCGGTGCCGGCATCGACCGAGCGGTCGGCCTGGGTTGGTCGATGGGCGCCGAGGTCTTGTGGGACTACGCGCGGCGCTACGGCCCGGCTCCCTTCTCGGCCTTCGTCAACCTCGAGTCCGTGCCCTGGGGCGATCCCGCGCGCTTCCACGTGCCGGGAGTGACTCACGCCTTTCACCGCAATCGGCCGCGCGCCGCGCGCAAGTTCGTCAAGAGCATGTTTTATCGTCCGCCCGAGGCGGAGATTTTGGAAAGCATGGTCGCCGACTCCCTTCGGACCCCGACGCCGATTGCGCTTAAATATTATGCCGAGATCGCCCATGCGGATTATCGCGAGGCCTTCGCGAAGCTCCCCGTGCCGGTCCACAGCCTCCTGGCGCGACACGGTTTCCACCGCGACCAGGGGCCCGCGCTGCGGGCCCTGCGGCCGGCGGACGAGTTGGTCTGGTTCGAGACGAGCGGGCACATGCCCTTTTGGGAAGAGGCGGAGGCCTTCAATGCCTGGGTGGCCGAGCGCTTCGGAGGCGGTTGATGGCGAAGGGAGGGATCATCCAGATCGCCGGCGTCCACGACGTCGAGGAGGCGCGGCTCATAGTCGACTGCGGCGTCGATTGGATCGGCCTGCCCTTCCGCCTGGACCATCACCGCGAAGACTTGGGCGAGGCGGAGGCGCGGGTCGTCGTCGCTACATTGCCCCCTACGACCCTTCCCGTCTTGATCACCTACTTGGGCGACCTCGAGGCCATCCTCGCCTTGGGGAATTATTTGGGGACCCGCGCGGTGCAGTTGCACGGGCCCGCCGCACCCGCGCTGGGCGAGGGCTTGAAGCGCTGTCGACCCGACTGGCTCCTGATCCGCAGCTTGGTGATGCGCGGCGAGGATATCGCGGACCTCGAGGCGGAGGCGCGGGACTGGGCGCCTTTTGCGGATTACTTCCTCACCGATACCTTCGATCCCGCGACCGGCGCGAGCGGCGCGACGGGCAAGACCCACGACTGGGAGCTCAGCCGCTGCCTGGCCGAGGGCGTCGCCCGGCCCTTGATCCTGGCGGGCGGCCTGCGGCCGGGCAACGTCGGCGAGGCGATACGCCGCGTGCGTCCGGCGGGCGTCGACGCACACACGGGCGTGGAAAATCCCCGGGGTCGCAAAGATCCGGAGCTGCTCCGGCGTTTTGTCCGCGAGGCGCGGGAGGCTTTCGTGGAAACGGCCACTTAAAAGGGCTGGCGGGCGTCCGCGGGCAGGGGAACGTCGAAGGCCCGAATGAAGGCCGAGATCATTCGGTAGAAGCCCACCAAGATCACCAATTCCAAGACGCCCTTCAATCCGAGTTCCTGTTCCAGCCCCGCCTGCAGGTCCGCAGGCAGCGATTGTTGGGCCAAGACGGTTGAAACCGCTTGGGCGACTTTGGGGTAAAGCGGCGAAAAGGCCCCGAGCTCCCGCTCTTGCCGAATCGCTTCGAGGAGCTCCGCGCTCAGGCCGGCGGCCTCGGCGGGCGGGACATGCTTGACCCATTCATAGGGCACGCCCAAGCGGCGGGCGGCGAGCAGGATGGCCAGCTCGCGGATCTCGCCGGGCAGCGTCGCACCGAAACGCAGGTAGGTGCCAAGATCGGCCACGTGCTCGACCAAGGCCGGGTGGTTGAACATGGCGCCGTACATCCCGTCGATGCGGCCGCGCTTGGCCGCCATGGCGTCGTAGAGTTTGCGGGCCTCGGGGTCGAGGGCGGCGGTGGGGTCCGGCAGTCGGGCCATGGGCGCCTCCTATTCGTCGTCCATCCATTCTTGCTTGGCCTGGGTCCAGGGCGCGACGGGCGTCGCGTAGTCGCGACCGCAGCGCACGTCGACGACGCAGGGCCCGGGCATGGCGAGTCCGCGCTGGAAGGCCGCCGCCAGCTCCTCGGGCCTTTCGACGACGAGGCCCTCCGCGCCGAGCGCGCGGCCGAAGGCGGCCCAGTCCTTGAGGGGGATCTCGGTGAGGTCCGCAGGGCCCGGGCCCATCTTGCGGGCCCGCAGGTAGACGTTGCCCAAGGCTCGGTTGTTCAACACGACGAAGAGCATCGGCACGCGGTAGCGGGCGGCGGTAGCGATCTCCATCCCGTGCATCTGCATGCAGCCGTCGCCGGTGAGCACCGCGAGCGGCAGCTCGGGCCGCGCCAGCTTGGCGCCGATCCCCGCGGGAATCGCCCAGCCCATCGGGCCCAAGTTGGTGGCGGAGATATAGCGGCCGGGACCGTAGGCTTCCCAGTAATGCCCGGCGAAGGCGCGGTGCGCGCCCGAGTCGACCAGCAGGACCCCCTCGCGGGGCAGGGCGCGGCGCAGCTCGGCGACGGCGCGGGCGGGATGGATCGGCGCGGCGTCACTGGCCTCATTTTCGGGCTCGTAAAGCCGCGGGCCTTTGGCCCGGATCGCCTGTAGCCACTCTCTTCGCAGGGGCCTGCCGCTATCGAGGGACTTTTGGAAATCTTCCGAACCCTCATTCAGCTTTTCCAAAAAGCGGAGACAATCGCCCGTCACGGCCACGTCGACGGCGTAGTTCTTGCCGATCACGCCGGAATCGAGGTCGACCTGGACGAGCAGGCGCGACGGCCGGAAGCGTCTTTCCCAGAACATCGTGTCGCGCTGATTGAGGCCGGAACCCAAGACGATCAGGGCCTCCACCTCGCCCGAGAGCAGCGTCTCGCAGGCGTGACGGGTCCCCGAGTATCCGAAGACGCCCAGCGAGAGCGGGTGGTCCTCGGGCAAGACGCCCTTGGCGCGCAGGGTGGTGGCCACGGGAATGTCGTAGCGTTCCGCGAAGGCCCGCAGGGCCGCGGCGGCGCCGGAGCGATCGACGCCGTATCCGGCGAGGATCGCGAGGCGACGCTGGGGTTCCCCACCGTTTTTCCCGCTCAAACTTTCGATGCAGGCCCGGGTCGCGGTTTCGTCGAGGAGGCGCGGGGCATAATAAGTCGGGGCCAAGGGCTCGTAGGGCACGGCGATCTCGGCGGTCTGGACGTTGACCGGCACGCTCAAGTGAACCGGCGCGCGGCGGATTCCCATCATCTGGCGCAGGGCCGCGCGCAGGTGGAAGTGCAGCAGGTGCGGGCTCTCGACCTCGTAGCCGTAGGCGGTGACGGGGCGAAGGATCTCGACGTCGTTGAGGCCAGCGGCGCTGGCGTCTTGGAAGCCGCCGCGCCCCTCCCAATCCGTCGGCACCTCTCCGGTGAGCAGGAAGACTGGGCTCTGGTCGGTCAAGGCCGCGGAGAGCGCGGTGACGGCGTTGGTGACGCCCGGTCCGCCGATGACGAAGCAGGCGCCGAAACGCCCCGAGGCCCGCGCGTAGCCGTCGGCCATGTAGGCGGCCCCGCCCTCGTGCGCGGCGACGATCGGGCGGATCCCCGGCGTCGCGCAAAGCGCCGGGTAGAAATTGTCGATCAAGCCCCCCGGGACCATGAAGACGTGATCGAGTTGCTCTTGCCGCAGGGCGTTCAGGATATAGTCGGTGGCCTTCATGCGGATGAAGGAATCTTAACGCGCCTCCGGTGGCGCCACCTAGCGAATAAATCCCGCGAAAATAGCCAGGGACTCAGAAAAAGTTCGAACGGATCCGATACGGCGATATCAGGGGTCTTCGGCCGCTTCTTCCGGCCAATAACTCTGGCCGGGATGCAGCAGCGCGGAGCACCGTCCTTCCGCCAAGCGCGCCTGTCGCTCACGGAGCGGGCGGCGGATCAAGGCCAAGATCTCCCGAGCGCGGTTTTCCGGAAAGACCTGGTGGAGGCGCGCGCAGTAGTCGCGGGCCGTCTCGAGGTGGATGCGGGCGTTGGGTTCGTCGAGCGAGAGCGCGAAACAGGCCGCGTTGCGGAAGGAGAGCTCGACGCCGTTGACCAAGGCTTGATGCAGCAGGGCCGCGGCCCGGGCCTCGTCGAAGGCGATGCCGGCCTGGGCGGCCA